>PMZC01000233.1 GCA_003170555.1 Deltaproteobacteria bacterium | reverse complement strand
ACCCAGCCGATGTCCGCGGTGCACCAGAACACGTCGCCGTCGTGATAGTCGAAGATGTACTTGAACGACATCGCCACGAAAACCATGTAGCCGCCGATGGTGTGCAACACGCCCTTCGGCTTGCCGGTCGAACCGGAGGTGTACAGGATGAACAACGGGTCTTCCGCGTCCATGATCTCCGGCGCACAGACCGGGCTGGCCTTCGCCATCACTTCGTGCCACCAGAGATCGCGGCCCGGCTTCATCGTCACCTCGTTGCCCACGCGCTTGTAGACGACGCAGAACTCGACATTGTGGCCGCCGTCGGCGCACATCTGCATCGCGGTGTCCGCGGCGTCTTTGAGGCCGACGCCTTTCTTGCCGCGCCACACGCCGTCGGTGGTGATCAGCGCCCGGCACTTGCTGTCCATGATGCGGTCGCGCAGCGCCTCGGCCGAGAAGCCGCCGAACACGATGCTGTGAATCGCGCCGATGCGCGCGCAGGCCATCATCGCGATGGGCAGCTCGGGAATCATCGGCATGTAAATCGAAACGCGGTCGCCCTTCTTGATGCCCTTGCTCTTCAGGACGTTGGCGAATTTGCAGACTTCGGCGTGCAGGTCTTTGTAGGTCAGGATCCGCCCTTCACCCGGCTCGTTGCCTTCCCAGATGATCGCCGGCTGATTGCCGCGCTTTTCCAGGTGGCGGTCCAAGGCGTTGACGGTGATGTTCGTGCGGGCGCCTTCATACCACTTGATGACGGCGTTGGTGAAATCCCACGAGCAAACCTTGTCCCACTTCTTGTCCCACCAGAATTCCTCGCCGACCTTGCCCCAGAACTTTTCGGGTTCGTCGACGGATTCTTTCCACATCTTCTGGTACTGCTCCATCGACTTGATCCACGCCTTTTTCCGGAAGTTCTCGGGCACCTCGAACACGCGGTTTTCGAGGCTCATACTGGTGATGGTCTTCTTCTCTTCAGCCATTGAATTCCTCCTCGTACCGTACGGTGAATAGGGTCTCGTAAAAAACCATGGCGAAAACGGCGGCCGTTTCGCCCTCGTTGCCGCACATCAACCGGGCGCTTTTGGCGCCCGCTTTTGGCATCGCCCTCAATCCATCGACAAAGTTGAATGAATACTCATTCACAAAAGAGATGTCTCTTTATCATCAAGACGTTGGACTGTCAAGTTGGTTTTCGATTCAATCGCCACTTTTTCACGAAGGCAGGCGCCTTGCATGGTGATCCCGGCCGGGCGAACTCACGGCCGTCGGGTCGATTATCGGCCGGGAGCCGCTAGGTAGGATTCAAAAATCAGGCGGCGTCGTGGATCGCGGCCGCGGACAAAATAGAAGTCTTTGAAGGCCTCGAAGTCGCGGGCCACTTGCGCCGTGCTCTTTTTGTTCAAATTGGCGAGGTAGTCGTCGAGAAACGCGACGAAGTCGATAATCCCCAGTTCCGGCGCGTGCTTTCGCACCAGGGTCATCACCTCGGGGTTGTACTGATAGACCGCGAGTTGGCCATCCGTGGTTCGGCGCCAAACCGTTCGAAACTCAGGGGGCAACGGGCCTTCGAGGAAGTCTATTCGCTGTGACCTCAGGAATTCCGGGGAAGGGAACGTCGAATGGCCAACCAGGATCGACAAACCGGGTTCAGGGCTTCTGACATCTTTTCGCGACGGATCCCGTTGGACCAGGAGGTTACTGTCCGCGATCGGCAGGCGGGTCAAATAGCCGACGGCCCCGATCGCGCCAAGTTGGACCACCGGCAAAAGTCCGCGATCGGTGAACAGGGCTTTCAGCGTGGCGCCGCGGCGAAACCAGGCGTCATCGTCGCGCAGGTGAAGAGGGTCCACGCGCCACTCATGCCATCGACCCAGCTCTTGAATGGTCCGCCATTCGCCGAAATCCCCAAAGATCTGGCGGGCGTACTGCGCGGAAACGCCGATGGTCGAAAACGCGATAACGGCGACGGCGACCGACCGCCATTTCCGCGCGGCGTCGCGTTCGCGCCGGGCCAATTGGTAGCAGAAGTTTTCCATGCCCAACAGCACGATCGGCATGAGGGTGATCAGAAAGCGCCCATGCATCCAATCGCCGCCGAAGTACGTGACGTAGAGGTTCGTGAGCACGAAGGCGATAACGGCGAACGATTTCAGCCCCTTGACCTCTCCGCCGCGGCCGGGCGACGCCAGCCAGATCAAGAAAAGGCCCGCGATGAGCCAGAACTGCGTCGCCGAATAAAAGACCGCCAGATACGTGACGCCGTGCGCGAAAAACGGCACGATCGGTCGGCGCGGATAGAACGTGTTGGGAATGATCGAGCCGTAATAATGAAATTTCCAAGCGAGGTAAACCAGGTAGCCGGGAAGCGCGGAGAAAAAATAGGCCCGGCGGCGTCGGGCTTCGGGCCTGGCCGTCCAACCGAACAGCACGGCCGGAATCGCCGCGGCGAGAAAGATCAGTTGGTCCGGCCTGGTCATCACCGCCAGGAAGAACATCAATCCGGATAGCGCCCAATCGCGCCGGTTTTTGGCGGTGAGCAGAAACAATAACCCGAAGTTGACCAACAGGCTGGCGGCCATCGTCTCGAGCCCGGTGGTCGCATAGGCGGTGAACACCCGGCTGGTTCCCAGCAGCACGACCGCGAGCGGGAGATACAAAACGGTTTTTTCCGTCGCGTGCAGCCGGCGGCCGATTTCGTCGACGACGCGCAGATTGACGACGAAACAAGCCAGCCCCAGAAACAAAGCTTGCCAGGCGGCGTCGAGCGGAAACAGCCTCATGCCGGCGGCGATGAGCATGGTCCACAGGAAGTTCGTATAACCTTCGACCCGTTCGCCGAGATTGAACACCAGCCCGTGTCCCTCCACGAGGTTGCGGGCGTAGCGAAACGAAATGAAGGCGTCGTCGACCAGCGTCGCCTGATGCAGCGCCAGGGCGAGGCCGACGGCCATCGAGCACAAGACGACCGCCGCGTGGATCAGCCGGCGATGGCCGAGAAAAAAAGCGGAGTATTTCCGATACCACCAGATCGCCAGCAGCGCGATTCCGGCGGCGCCCAAGATGGGAAGCAGGTCGGCGAGCAGCAGCGCTCCGTATCGCCGGGCGATCTCAGACAGGGCGGGGATCAATTCGGGCGATAACACCAAGCCGTGGTTCATGCCGACTCGTTCGGTCTGTCTTGGCGACCGTCGTTACGGGAAACGAAAGACGGAAAGAAGAATCGCAAATGCCCCAGTGCTGTCAAGCCCGACCCGCGCGCGCTAACGCGATCGACGCTGAGCTTCGATCAGTCCGTCGGCCAACAGATAGCGGGCGATGGCTTCCCCCGCGATGCGATGCCCGTTTTCGTTGTAGTGCGGGTCGTCATCGAAGACCGTCGGGTAGACGTTGGATTGCTGAAAATCCGGCAGGAGGGAGTGAATCGGAAACGGGGCCGATTTCTTTTTCGCTTCGAAATAGGCGAACGGCTCGAAGAGGTAGGCGCGGGAACTCGGGAACTCCCGCGACTCCCAAGCATCGTGCGGACATTCCGTCGGATGATATTGTTGAAAGCGCGGCAAGATGAACAGCGCGTAACGCGCTCCCGCGTCCGCCGCCCACTGCGCGGCCGCTTGAATGGCGTTCCAGGTCACCTGCAGGCAGGGCTCGGATTGCGCCAGCGGCTGCTCGAGCGCGTAATACCGCGAATGGCTTTCGCCGCAGTCGTTCATGTCTTTGGGCAGCGGCGGTTGAGTGATCAAGCGGTTCAACCAATTGCGAAAAGCGTCGTTGTCGGCCAGCCGGTTGAACCACGCCTTGAAGAACGAGAAGCGGCGGTAGACGCGCAGGATCGGGTCCCGCAACTGCCGCGTATACCGGATATCGTCGCTGAAATCAGTCATGTCCAGCGCTTGGATGACCAGCGCGGGTTTGTATTTCCCGCCGATCTCCCGAAGCTGTCGCAGTTGCAGCACCGGGCTGGAGGAAACCCAACCAAAATCGGCGACGCGAATTATGCGCTGAGGGAATTGCGACTGCAGGATGCGCCCGGCCAAAAACGGAAACGCCGAAGCTTGTTTCACCTTCCAGCCGTAGGCGAACGAATCGCCGAGCACGATGATGTTGACGTCCCCCGCCTGGTACGCGGTGGGCGGAAGGTCGGGCTGCACGCCGTCTTCGTTGAGCAGACCCGGTTGCGGCTGCGGCCGATGATCGAGATCGAAATTGAAGACCGGCATTCCCTTGTAACGAAGCAGAAGCTGCGGGCCGAAAAAAAACGCGACGACCAGCGCCGCCGTCGCGCTCGCCAGCGCCAGCAGCGCCTGACGCCATTTGCGCAGCAAAAAAAAGCCGTGTGTTTTTTTCGCCCTGGTGTTCATGTTCCGCCGTGATCGTGGTCGATGGTCACCGTATCTTGATTTTCCGCCTCGTTCAACCGAGCGCTCGCCGCCACGGATTATTCCACCGCGGACGGGCGGCATTCTGGCCCGTGGCGCCGGTTCGTGTTACAAAGAAACGCCCGTTGATGGCGGTGTTGAGCGCCGGCGTAAATCCGATGTTTTCGTAAACGCGGTCGGTCGGCGCGGAAGGGGACGCCCACGTCAGTTCGCGCGACTGTCGGACAAACACTCGTGCTGCTCGCCGCGTTGTCGGTCAATCTATTTTACGCGCACCAGGCCGCCACCAACGACCACGTCATCAGCGGTTGGTTCCACGACAGCGACGCGAACCGCGGCACGGGCGCTGATTTTCGCGCCCTCTACGCGGTCGGCAACGCCTTGGCGCACGGCGGCGATATCTACACGGACAACCTGACGCGTTGGGTGGGGGCCGTGTGCTACCAGCCGTATCGCTATCTGCCGATCGGCGCGTTGGTCGGCCTCCCGCTCACGGCGATGAGCTGGCAGTCGGCGCAACTGCTGTGGCTCGTGTTCACCGAGTTGTTGACGGTGCTGTGCGCCCTGGCGGCTTATCGTCTGGTCCGCGGATTCGCCGGGGCGATCATCGCGGCGGCGTGGCTCGCCGGCACTCCGCTCTTNNGCTCTATCCCGAACTGCACATGGGGCAGTTCAACATGCTCCAATCCGCGTTTCTGTTCGCCGCGCTCGCGGCGGCGGCGCGCGAAAAATTCCTCGTGTCCGACGCCGGGGTCTGCGGCGCGATGGTCTGGAAGATGACCGGCTGGATCGCCGCGCCGGCGCTGGTCCTGCACCGTCGTTGGTGGGCGCTGCTCAGCGGCGCGGTCTTAACCGGCGGCTCCCTCGCGGTATATTTTTTGTTCACCGGCGGCCAATCGCGTCCGTTTTGGCAAAACTTCAACCCGACGGCGTTGAGCGCCGGCATTCCTTTCTTATATCGCGGCGACCTCGGCTTCATCATGTTTCTTCGTGTCTTGACGAACGGAAATCTGCCGCCGGTTTTGCTCCGCGTGATTCCGCTGGCGGCAGCGGCGTTTTCGTTGGCGGTGATGATCGTGGGCCGGCGGGCGTCATTGGCCGATCACCTCGCGTTGTGGTTCAGCGCGTATTTCTTCATCTATCTGTCGGTCTGGGAACATCACTACTTGATGCTGCTGCCGCCGCTGACCTACCTGGCCGCGCGCACGCGGTCGTGGGTGCTGTGGCCGGCGTTGTTGCTCTACGCTTTGCCCACGCCGTACGTGATGGTGGGGCCGGTCGGTGTGGCCAACGCCGGGCCCTGGGCGCTGGTCTATCACGCGGTCAAGCCGCTCGCGGCGGCGCTCGTTTTCGCCGTCGCCGTGTGGTGCGTCTGGCGCAACGGACGACCGCCGGCCGTCGCGCCCAAACCGGCCGAGGTTTCATTCGCCGGCTAAGCCCCATGGCGATTTCCGGCTTGATTTTCCTCGGCGGAATACTAAGACTGGCCGGACCGCTTCACCAAAAGGAACAGGGCATGAGCGACAAAACCACGCGCATTGTGGCCGAGGGCGCCTATCCGCTGATCCGGCCGCCCGACCTGGCCGAGTTGCGCCGGCTCAACCGCGCGCGCAGCAAAGCGCTCACGAACAAACTGATGACCGAGGAAGAGGCCATCGCGCGCTTCGTGCACGACGGCGACTACATCGGCGTCGAGCTCTACGGCACGGTGCGCTGTCCGATGAGCCTGTGCCGCGCGCTCATCCGTTCGGGCAAGAAGGGCTTCGACCTCGCCGGCCAGGGCGTGCACGAAGCTGATGTGCTGGTCGCCGCGGGGTTGATCGAACGCATCGACTGGACCTACATCGGCCAGGAAGTCTACGGCGTCAGCCCGGTGATGCGCCGCGCGGTCGAGTCGGGGCAGATCAAGCAAGTGGTCGAGTGGTCGAACGGCGCGATCACCTGGCGCTTCAAAGCGGCCGCGATGGGCGTGCCGTTTCTGCCCACGTTCTCCATGCTCGGCAGCGACACCTTCGCCTACAGTTCGGCGAAGGCCATCGAATGCCCGTTCACCGGCCAGACCGTCGGCCTGCTGCCCGCGTTGATTCTCGACGTCGGCTTCATCCACGTGCATCGCGCCGACCGCAGCGGCAATTGTCAGATCGACGGCATCGGCGGCTTCGCGTCCGAGATGGCGCGCGCAAGCAAAAAGCTGATCGTCAGCGCGGAAGAGATCGTCGACACCGCAACGATCCGCCGTTGCCCCGAGCGCACCGTCATTCCGTGGTTCAACGTCGACGCCGTCGTGCACGCGCCGTTCGGTTCGTGGCCGGGCGAAATGGCGGGCCTCTACGAACGCGACGAAGCTCACTACCGCATGTTCATCGACCAGACGCAAACGCAGGAAGGAGCGGACGCGTATTTGAAGGAATGGGTTCGCGACCTGCCCGATCACACCGCGCTGCTGCTCAAGATCGGCCCCGAGCGGCTGGCGTCGCTGCGCATCGACGGAAAGGGGGCGTGACATGGCCGACAAGTACACCCCCAGCGAATTGCTGATCTGCCTCTCGGCCCGGCTGATCGAAGACGGTTCGATGGCGTTCATCGGCACCGGCATTCCGATGCTCGCCGCCTCGCTCGCGCAGAAGCTGACGGCGCCGAACCTCGTGCCGATTTTCGAATTCGGCGGCCTCGGCGCGATCCTCGAAAAGCTGCCGCTGGCCGTGGGCGACATGCGCACGTTCAACAAAGGGCTGATGGCCTCGAGCATCTGCGACATCATGGAAACCGCGCAACGCGGCTACATCGAATACGGCTTCCTCGGCGGCGCGCAGATCGACCTGTACGGCAATCTCAATTCGACCGTGATCGGCCCACAGCCCAAGCCGAAGGTGCGACTGCCGGGCTCGGGCGGCGCGAACGACGTCGGCTCGCTGTGCTGGCGCACGATCATGATCATGCGGCACGACAAACGCCGCTTCCTGGAGCAGGTCGACTTCATCACCACGCCCGGCTACCTCGACGGCCCCGGCGCGCGCGAGAAAGCGGGCCTGCCCGCGGGGACCGGGCCGTACCGCGTGGTGTCCGACCTGGGCCTCCTGGGTTTCGACGAAAAAACGTGTCGCATGAAGCTGCTCGCGCTCAACCCGGGCGTGACGACCGAACAGGTGCTGAACCACACCGGCTTCGAATTGCTGGTCGCCGACCACCTCGAACGCAACGACCCGCCGCACGACGACGAGCTGCGCGTCCTGCGCGAAGAGGTCGACCCCGACGGGTTGTATCGGTAGCATCCGGGTCCCGGGTTCCGGGTCTCGGGTTCCGGGTAGGGGCGGGCCTCGTGTCCGCCCATCGTCGGGGCGTATTGCAATACGCCCCTACCGACCGCGCAGGCGAGGCCGGCCCTGGGGCGCCTACGCTCCGTCCCGTGGAGCGCAGCCGCGCCTGCACGAAGATTCCACCCGTCCTTGGCTTTGCGGGAGTACGGTGATATTTTCGCGCTTTGGGAGGAGATCAGATGAAGAACATTCCCGGCGTGTCGGCGGAACGGCTGGCCGAATATTGCCGTCGCTGGAAAATTTCGGAACTCGCGCTTTTTGGTTCGGTATTACGTGACGACTTTCGGCCCGAGAGTGATGTCGACATCTTGGTGACGTTCGGCCCCGATGCGCGCTGGTCGATCTTCGACTTGGTGGCCATGCAGGACGAGCTTGCCGAGATTTTCGGCCGAAAGGTCGATCTCGTCAGTCGCCGCGGTTTGGAGTTCAGCCGCAACCATCTCCGTCGCAAAGAAATTCTTTCCAAGACAGTGGTTGTCTATGCCGCGTGACGTCGAGTCCCGTGGAGCGCAGCCGCCCTCGGCTGTGTCTTCGTAGGGGCGGGCCTCGTGTCCGCCCCATCGATCAAATGAAATCGTTACCGCTTCAGAACCTCGGTTCCGGAACCGGCGTGCGGCGGAGCGAGGGCATGTTGAAGGGCGCGAGGAACAATTCATTGCTGTAGCCGAGGCGCAGCCCGACCTGTTGTCGCAGCGTATGGCTGCCGTCGGTCGGCGCGTCGAGGCGGTAGAATACGCCGAGCAGCAGCGAGTTCGCGTCGCCGCCGCCCAGGTAGATCGGATAATCGAACGAGGCGGCCGGGCCGATGGTGACGAAGTCGCTTTCCTCGCTCGTGAAGGAGAACGTCGGGCCGACGGTGAAGTAGCGGTAGCCGAAGCGCAGTTCGGCGCGCCCCTGCTGCAGGGTGTTGGTGAACGCCGCGGCGTATTCCCCGAGCAGCGCGAACGAGAAATCGGCGATCCGGTTCAACGCGACGCCCCCGGCGAGCAAAAAGTTTTCGTGGTGGCCGAATTCATCGACCGGCGATTGATACTGCCCGATGGGCGAGACGAATAAGTTGACGTGCCAGTAGCGCAGATTTTCGTGGTAGCCGTACTCGGCCGCCCACGCCGACGAAGCGACGAGCAACGCGAAGGCCAACGCCAAAATCGCCAGGGATCGCCTTGTCGCCATCATCGCGTTCCTTTCCGCGCATCGCGCCGGCGCCGAAACGCCGTCATGAAAAGACGCCCGGGAGCGGGTGGGTCAGCAGAATGATCCGGCGCGCCAGCCGGGTCAAGGCGCGGAAGACCGGGTACGCCGGGTCGATCCGCCGCCAGAACGAGCCACGCGACTCTTGGCGCAAGCGGCGCAGGTCGAGTTCCCACGCGCCGCCGTAGTGCGCTTCGATGGCGACTTTCTCGCGACGGTTGTCCACCGCAATCCAACGCAGCCACGACGGACTGGTGAGGCGATCCACCAGCGAGTAGTCCGCGAGCGAGCGGATCTCGAACACCGGGGAGAAGCCGCCGAGATACAGCCGATCGCGCTCTTCGTCCGCGACGACCATCCGCACGCCGGGAAACGTCGGAATGAAGGCGACCGGTCGATAGGTCCGCGCGTCGACGACCAGCACCTGCGCGATGATCGGCAGCGTGATGAACAGCCGATGGCGTTTGGCGTCCAGCGCGATGCGTTCGGGAATCGACGGCAGCCGCAGCACATGGTCGACGCGCCGCCGGTCCACGTCGAAATCGGCCGCGGCGCGACCGGTGGTGATCCAATGCACCTTGCGGTCGTTCGCGTCGATGACCGCGTCGGCCGTGTTCAGGCCGATCGGGCTTTGGCCGCCGGTCAGGATCTCGGTGTCGAAAAGAACCTGACCGCCGTCGCGATCCAGCAGCAGAAAGCCGGGGAAATAGGTGAACGCGATGAGAATGCCGCTGGCCGCCGACCATTGCGTGCGGGTGGCGAAACGAGTGATGCCGCAGTACACGGGCTTCGGCGTGCGGTAAGACGTGATCGGCGTCACCCGGGTCGGGCGAAGATCGGTCGCGTCAAACCAGAACGTCCGGCCGATGCAGGCGCCGACGACAACCACCTCGCGAGTCAGCGGATCGAAACCGAACCCTTGCGCGCGCTCGTCTCGCAGCTCGACCGTCGCGGTATTCCGCACCCGGCCGGATGCCGCGTCGATCTTGTAAAGGTGGTCGTGGTCATCACAACTGATCAGATGACCGTCAACCGGATCGACGGCGAGTTGGTAGAGCGGCTCGGCGCCGCGCGTGATTGGTCGAAAAGCCGCGTCCGGATGTTGATGAGAAACCGGCTCAGGCAGCGGCCGCGCGAACCACGGCAGGAGACAGACCACGGTCAGCAGGCAAAGCGGGACGAGTTGCAAGCCCCACGAAAAACCGCGATGCCGGTCGCGGTACGCCGCCCAAAGCGGCAACGGCGCCAGCAGATCGGTCGCCGGCGCCAGGCGACGAACGATCGCGCGCCATTTCGCGCCCTCGCCCCAGGCGGCGCCCCACCACCAGAGCGTCACATTGAACGCCACGTAAACCGCGCCGCACCACGTGCGATATCCGCAGGGAAGATCGGGCCGCGCCGACCACACCGCCGCGACGAGCAGCGAACCGGCCGCCAGTCCGAGCAGCGGGGGCGCGAGCAGACGAACCGCGAAACGCGAGGCGGGGGAAATCGGCTTGGCGCGGAAGCTGAACGCCAAGATGAAGAGCGCTGCCGCGGATAACGCGTAAAACAACTGATGGAAAATGTCGAGTTGGGAAAGAACCGCGATCGCATAGTCGCCGCTCGAGAAAGCGCCAAAGCCCGATTTCTTGTAAAGCTCGAGGAACAACAGGCCGAGAATCGCGAAGGTCAGCAACGCGCGCGTCAGATAAACCGCCGTAGCTTTGATCACCGGTTACTCCGCGTCAACCACCTTAGTCCGGCCACAGTTACCCGGCGACAAGCCCCGCGTCAAGCATTGTTCGCGGCGGCCGGAGGAAGAGCGTTCAGGAAAAGGCTTCCGACAACGGATGAGTCAGCAGGATTATCCGGCGCGCCAGGCGGGCCAAAACGCGGAAGATCGGGTACGCCGGGTCGATGCGCTGCCAGAACGCCGCGGCCCGTTTTTGCGACAGCAGGCGCAGATCGAGCTCCCAGGCGCCGCCGAGGTGCGACGTGATCGCGACCTTTTCGCGTTGGCTGTCCACGCCGATCCAACGCGTCCACGCGGGGATGGTGACGCGGTGTTGCAGCGAGTAATCGGTGAGCGAGCGGATTTCGAGCACGGGAGAAAAGCCGCCGAGGTACAGCCGGTCCCGTTCTTCGTCCACGGTGACCGCGCGGACGCCGGGAAACGAAGGAATGAAGGTCAGCGGCTGATACGTTCGCGTGTCGACGACCAGCACCTGGGCGACGATCGGCAGCGTGATGAACAGCCGGTGACGCCCGGCGTCCAACGCGATGCGCTCCGGAGTCGACGGCAACCGCAGCACGTGGTCGACGGCCAGACGGTCGACGTCGAAATCGACCGCCGCGCCCCCGGTCGTGATCCAATGCACCTTACGTCGGTTCGCGTCGATCACGGCGTCCGCGGTCTGGCCGGCGATGGCGCCGCCGTGACCGGTCAGCGGCTCGGCGTTGAAAAGAATTTCGCTGCCCTCCCGGTTGAGCAGATAAAAACCGGGATCGAAGGTGAAGGTGATCAGAATGCCGCCGGCCGCCGACCATTGCGTGCGGTTCCCATGGCCCGCGCCCACCAGGCGGGGAAGACGGGCCGGGGCGATCGGCGTGACCCGCGTCGGGCGGAGCTCGGTCGCGTCAAACCAGAAGGTGCGGGCGGCGGAGGGGTCGACGAAAACCAACTCGCGGCTGCGCGCATCGAAGCCGAAACCTTGAATGCTGACCGCTTGCGTCTCGACCGTGGCCTGATACTTCGGCCGTCCCGAACGTGAATCGATCTTGTCGAGGTGGTTGAGGCCGTCGCAACCGATCCATTGTCCATCGGCTGGATCGACCGCGATTTGGTAATAGGGAACTGGTGACAGCGACCGGAGCGCCGGGCTCGGATTTTGATAGGAATGGATCTCGTCCAGCGGCAGCGCGAGCCAGGGCAAAAAAGAAACCAGCGAAATGACGCCGAGCGGCGCGAGCTGCAGACCCCACGCGAAACCCCGATGACGATCGCGGTATGCCGCCCACAACGGCAGCGGCGCCAGCAGATCGGCCGCCGGCGCCAATCGCCGCAGCGTCGCGTTCCATTTGGTCCCGGCGCCGAACAGGCCGCTCCACAGCCAGGCGATCACGTTGAACGCCACATAGAGCGGAGCGAACAGCTTATGAAACCCGCAGGGAAGCGCGGGGCGGGCCAGATGCGGCGCCGCCGCCAACACCAGGCCGACCAGCGCGGCCAGCAGCAGGGGAATGAGCAAGCGACGCGAGCGGCGAGAGGTCGGGCGAACCGGCATGACGCCCAACGTCAGCGGCAGCACCACGAGCGCCATCACGAACAGCGCGTAAAGGAGATGATGGAAGATGTCCAACTGTGAGAGCACGGCGATCAGATACGCGCCGTTCCACACGACTTCATAGTTCGTTTTTTTGAGCAGCAGGAAGAACAACAGCCCGACGATCACGAGGGACAGCAACGTGCGAAGCAGATAGACCGCCGCGGCTTTGATCATGCGTCGCTCCGCGTCGACGACCGGACGCCGGCGACCGACACCGGCGGCGGCTGCGACAGCGCGGCGAAGGCGGACGCGTCAGGATGAAGCCGCAGGATCAGCGGGCGGATCCATGAGGCCAGCAGGCGCATGAGCGGGTAGAACGGGTCGATCGTTCGCCAGAAGGCGCCCCAGCGGTCTTGTCGCAGCCGGGTAAGATCGAGCTCCCAGACGGAGGCGTCCGAGACGTTCGCCGCCACGTACGCCTTGTTGCGCGCGGCGTCGATCGCCACCCAACGCATCCAAGACGGCGCGGTGATGCGATCCTGCAAGGAAAAATCGGTGAGCGAACGAATCTCCAGCACCGGCGAGAAACCGCCGAGGATAAGCCGGTCCTGCGCCGCATCCACGGTGACGGTTCGCACGCCGGGGAAGGAATGGATGGCGGCTGCCCGGCGGTAGCTCGTTTCATCGACGACCAGCACCTGTCCGAGAATCGGCAGCGTGATGAAGAGGCGATGGCGTCGGGCGTCCAGCGCGATTCGTTCGGGAAGCGTCGGCAAACAGAGCATGCGCTCCACGCGGCGCCGGTCCAAATCCAGTCGCCAGAGCGCGGGCGTGGTGGTGGCCCAATGCAACTGCCGGCGCTCCGGGTCGATGACGGCGTCGGCCGCCGATCCTTCTCGGCGCCGCCGGACCGGCGCCCGGTTGCACGAACGGTTATTGATCGCCTCGGCCGCGAATTCATCCCAGCGGGTCTGGAGCTGCGTGACGAATTCTTGTTTGTCGAAAAGCGTGCGATGGCTCGTCGCGCTCAGCACCGACAGGCTTGGGCCATAGGTGAACGTCACCAAAACGCCGGCCGCGGCGGACCACACGGCGCGATTTCCCTCGCGGGCGGCAAAACCGCAATGGGCCGGCCGATGATCCTGATCATCGGCGATGACGGCCGTTTGCTTGAGCCGCAGATCGGTTTCGTCAAACACCCACGAGTGACCCGTGCACGGATCGGCGTAAGCGACTTCCCGCGCCTGCTGGTCGACGCCGAATCCTTGAATGGTGTCGTGCACCGGCAGCATCGCGGCTTCCGCGGTCATCGTTCCCGAGGCGGGATCGATTTTTTGCAGATGGTTATCGTTGTCGCAGATGATGAGCCGGCCGTCCGCCGGATCGACCGCGACTTGATAAGCCCGCAGGCGGTAGACCGGTCGCATGGCCGCGTGGGGAACGGAATTGAAGCCGGGGTCATGATACGGCCGGACGATCCAGGGCAGGTACGCCGTCGACACGACCAGCAGCAACGGCAGAAGCTGCAGCCCCCGGACGCGTTTGGGCTCGCGCGCGCGATACGCCGCCCAAACGAGCAGCGGCGCGACCACATCGGCCAGCACGACGACCCGCCGAATCCGCGCGGCCCATTGCGGCTGGCGCGCCATCAACGCCGATCCGCTGAACAAAAGCCAGAAGTTCAGCGCGAGGTACAGCGAACCCGAGTAAAGCCACGACGGCAACACGGCGCCGGGGCGCGCCGCTTGCACGGCCGCGATCGGCAACGCCGCGAGCAACGCCGCGGCGACCAGATGCATCAGCAGACCCGGCGCCCGCCAGCGCGGGCCGGCGAGAAACCTCGGCCACAAACTGAGCAGCGCGACGATCACGACCGCGCCCGCCGCCGCGTAAAACATGTGGTGAAAAACGTCGAGCAGCGAGAGCAGGTTGATCAGATAGTTGCCTTCCCACACGGTCACGTGTTTGGCCGCCAGCAGTCCGACCAGCACCGCCGCACAAGCCGCGACGCTGAGCAGGAAGCGCAATAGATAAACCGCGAGAGTCTTCATTTGTGCCGGAAACTTTTTTCGTCAAACGACGACGAGACATACCGTATGTCCTGGCGCGGCGTCAACCTGGATGGAAAACGGAGAAAACAATGTACACGTCTTCACCAATTGGCCGGGTTTTCTTCGTCCTGGTCCCAATTCGCGGGGTTCTCGATGACGTATTCGCGAATGCGATTAAGTTCGTCTTCGTTGCGGATGACGTGTTCGTAGTAATTGCGTTGCCAGAGGCGCTTTTCAAACATAGGCCATCCTGATTCTCGAACACCGCGTGCGTATTCACGTGTTGTTAATGATTTGAACGCGCATACGATATCTCCTAACGTAGGGGTAGGCCTCGTATCTGCCCCTGAATTTGACGTAGGNNGGCCTTGTGTCTGCCCCTGAATTCGACGTAGGGGCAGGCCTTGTGTCTGCCCCTGAATCATTCAAGAAAATGATTCCGTGAAAATGGTTGGGCATGATCGCGTAATAGTCGAGTCCGATGGTTGGAAAACGTAACGGCAGATCCAGCCACGCGCTCTCAATCATGCCCCCGATTTCTCCCGGCCGAATAATACCTTTCTCTATTTTGCTAAGCAGGCAAATCCTTCCCTGCGTGCAAATCGTCAAGAAATATGCCCCTTCGCTGGCATAGTCATAACCCCGCCAACGGAGCGATTGTCGGTGATGAATTTGCGGGTCGAATTTCATGGTGGATATTGTCAAACCAATTCAAGTCGGATGGTACGTTATTTCTCGCCGCTACGCTTAGATCGCCACTAGTTGTATTTATCTATGATTCCATCGTTGTTTTCGTCGTATACGCACATTGGCCTCCAGTCATACCAACAATATTGGTACCGAACTCCATGGCCGTAGTCAGTCGGATTCACGCTGTTTGGTTTTCCGCGGTCTGCGATCAACATGTCTAACGTCATTCCGATCCATACCCTATGTTCAGCTATATTGGTGCAATCTTGCCGGCTCCATTGTGGATGTTTTTTACAGATCCGCCCCGCTTTTGTTCGGAAAAATTTGGCGTCCTCCGCTGCCTTTCTTTTGGCCTCTACGGCCTCGTCCCGCAGAACCTTGTCTTTTATCCCAGGCCATCTCGCTTCTTCTCCCTGGACAACCGCAACCTGGTCCCGGGCCGTGTCGGCCTCGATAGTGCCCGGATAATCGCGGATCACAGATTGAAACGCCTCGATGGATTCTTTGAATTTATGGGCATATCGGAGTTGGGTCGCCACCCCTAGGCGTGCATTCGCAGCCTCTGACGCTACCTTTGGAGGTTGACTAGAACACGACAGCACCAAAAACCCCATTACCAAAAAGAGAACGACGATCCTCGCACCATTAGATTCCTTGACTTCCATTGCACACCCCGGCCATATGTTTTTTGTTTGTATTTTTTTAGACAAACATGTGTGTGAGACTGGTGTCAAGCGCCGTGTTCGACCCTCGGCGTTTCACCCCTTCACACTTCCCGCCATCAATCCGCCGATGAAATATCTTCCGAGGATGATGTAAACGAGCAGGGTGGGCAGCGAGGCGATGAGCGCGCCGGCCATTTGCGTGTTCCATTGCGCGATCATCGAGCCGCCGAGGTTCTGCAGCGCGACGGTCACCGGCTGCGTGCCCGGGTTGTTGGTCAAGGTCACGGCGAAGAGGAATTCGTTCCAGATGTTGGTGAACTGCCAGATCGCCACCACCACGAAGCTGGGCAGGCTGATCGGCAGAAAGACGTACCAGTAAGTCGACAGGAGGCCCGCGCCGTCGATGCGCCCGGCTTCGATCAGCTCGTCGGGCACGGTCGCGTAGTAGTTGCGGAAGATCAGCGTGGTGATCGGCACGCCGTAAACCACGTGCACCAGAATCAGGCCGGCGATGGTGTTGTACAGGCCGATCTGCTGCAGGAAGTGGACCAGCGGAATCAGCACCGACTGATACGGAATGAACATGCCGAACAGCACGATGGTGAACAGCAGGTTCGAGCCGCGGAACTTCCACTTCGACAGGCAGTAGCCGTTGACCGAACCGACCAGCGACGAAATCAGCGTCGCCGGAATGGTGAGCAGGAGGCTGTTGAGCACGCCGCGTCCGAGCCGCGCGCCGGCGTTGGCGTACGCCTCGAACGACAGCACGCGCGGCAGCGCCCACATGCTCGAATTCTGCGCCTCGGCCAGCGTCTTGAGCGAGGTCACGAGCATCACGTAAATCGGCATGATGAAGAACAGCGCGAACACGACGAGCAACAGATACAGCGCGAGGCGGGCGACGGCGCGGCGCGCGGTCATGACAACGCGCCGGTCGTTCTGAGTCCTTCGGTTTCGCTCAGGATAAACTCCGCGAAGAATCTGTTCTGCCGAATAATCAGGGAACAGATCCTTCGGCTACGCCTCAGGACGACAAAGTTGGCGATTGAGCTGGTCATGAGCGATCCATTCGGCGGCTGTAAATCAAATACGGCACGATCAACACCGCGACCATCAGCAGCATGACGATGCCGATGGCGGCGCCGCGGGCGTACAGGTCGCCGCGGAACGTCGCCTCGAACATGTAAATGCCCGGCACGTCGGTGGCGCGCGCGGGGCCGCCGCCGGTCATGACGAAGACCAGGTCGAAGATCTTCAGCGAGATGTGGCCGAGGATGACGATCGCGCCCACCGTCACCGGCCACAATTGCGGCAGCAGGATGTGGCGGAAGATCTGCGCCTCGTTCGCGCCGTCGATCCGCGCCGCCTCGCGTACGTCGTCGGCGATGCCGCGCAGGCCGGCGAGGTATTGCGCCATGGTGAAGCCGGCCATCTGCCACACGGCGGCCATCACCACGCAGTAGAGCGCCATGTGCGGATCGATGATCCATTTCCAATTCGCCGTGTTGAAGCCCAGCGCGGTGAAGAGCACGTTGAGGCCCGAGTGCGGATTGAAGATCCAGACCCAGATCGTCCCGGTCACCACGAACGACACGGCCATGGGAAACAGAAACAGGTTGCGGAAAAACGTTTCGCCGCGCAGCCGCCGGTCGAGCAGCACCGCCAGCAGCAGGCCGAGAAACAGATTGCCGACCAGAAACGCCAGCGTGAAGACGCCGGTGTTCAGCAGGTCGCGCTGAAAGCGGGCGTTAGCGAACAGGTCGCCGTATTGCTTGAGGCCGACGAAGGTGTAGTCGGGCAACATGCCGCGCCAGGCGGTCAGCGAGATGAAGCCGCTCCAGGCAATGAAGCCGTAAACGAACAACGCCACGAGCGCGAACGACGGCGCCAACAGCCCGGCCGACAGCCAGCGTTCGCGCCCGGTGTGCTTCAACGTACCGCGCCCCGGCGTTGTCGCCGCGACGAAAATGTCATTCCGACCGAGCGCCGAGTGCATCCGAGGGGCGAGCGGAGGAATCTCTCCCTTGCCGATGTGCACATCCTTTTTCCGCCTGTCCGGCAAAGCGGAAGTGCGGCAAATTCAAGGGAGCGATCCCTCCGCTCCGCTTCCTCACTCCGTTTCACTGCGTTCCACTCCGTTCGTACGCTTCGGTCGGGATGACAGGCAAAGAACGCCGGTTCCGCGAGCCTGCCGCCTAATGCCGAATTCCCGCGTCGCGCGCCGCGGCCTCGAGCGCCTTGGCGGTTTCGTCGGCGTTGCCGCCGGCGATGAACACGCTGAGCTGATCGTTGAGCGCGGTGACGAAGCTTTCGATCACCGCCGAGCCGTGGGCGCAGCTCGGCACCAGCACGTTGGCGGCGAAGTCGGCCATCGTCGCGCGCGCGATTTCGTCGAACTGGCCGGTCGGCACGTCGATGCGCGCCGGAATCGAACCCTTCTTCAGATTGAAGTTGACCTGGCCTTCGACCGAGGCGACGACTTTCAGGAACGCCAGCGTCGCTTTGGGATTCGGCGCCTTGGCCGGCAGGCCGAAGGTGTCGGTCACCACCACGAAGAAGCCGACCGTACCCGGCGTCGGCACGGCGCCGAAGTCGACGTTGGGCTTGGCGTGGTTGGCGGTGAAGTAGCCCTTCGCCCAATCGCCCATCACGTTCATCGCGGCCTTGCCCTGCTGCACGAGGCCCGTCGCTTGATCCCAGGTCAACGCGGCGTGGTCGTCGTTGAAGTACGGCATCAGGCTCTGGAGCGTCGACAGCGCGAGCTTCACGCGGTTGTCGGTCCAGGCGATTTTGCCGGCGAACAGATCGCGGTAGAAGTCGGCGCCGCCGGCGGCGAGCAGCAGGTCTTCGAACAAATGAGTGACCGGCCACTTCTCGCGCGAGCCGAGCGACAGCGGCGTGACGCCCGCGGCCTTCAGCTTTTTGCAGACCACCAGCAGATCGTCGATCGTCTTGGGCGGCGTGAGATGCTGCTTGTCGAAGATCGCCTTGTTGTACCACAACACGTTGCCGCGATGGATGTTGGACGGCACGGCGTAAATCTGGCCGTTGTACGTCACCAGGTCGAGCAGTTGTTTGGGGAACTTGTCGCGCAGGCCGAGCTCGTCAAACAGCGAGGTGATCGGCGCCATGTATTTCGACTTCACCCACTGTTCGATCAGCTCCGCGCCGCCGTGCACTTGGAACGTGCCGGGCGGGTCGCCGCCGAGCATCCGCGTTTTGAGCACCGCCTTCGCGTTGGTGCCCGCGCCCCCGGCCACCGCCGCGTTGACGACTTTCACGCCGGGGTTCTGCGCCTCGAACAGCTTGATCAGTTCGGCCAGACCGTCGGCCTCGCCGCCGGCCGTCCACCACGAGAAAATGGTCAACTCGTTTGCCGTCGCTTGCGCCGATTGCGGCGACGCCGATTGCGGCTGCGTCGGCTGCTGCGTGCACGCGACGAAAAGCGCGGCGACAAGCACTACCAGGCTGATGAACAGAATTCTACGCATAAGAACCTCCTTATCTTGTCGTCCTGAGTGAAACGAAGGACCTATGCTTCGCAGAAATAGATTCTTCGCTGCGCTCAGAATGACAAATCACTCAACCGCCCAAACTCAAATTCCGGCCCGTTTGACCGTCGAAAATATGCGCGTGCTCCAGGTCGAGATGCAGCGTCACGCGGTCGCCCGGATGCACTTTGGTTTCGAGATCGACCACCATGCCGAGCAGGCGCTCGCCGGCCCGCGCGTAAACCACCGAGAACGAACCGAGCGCCTCGACGAGTTCCGCCACCGCCTCCACCGCGGCCTCGCTGCGGCCGGCGCGCGGAGTGACGCTCAGGTGTTCGGGCCGAATGCCGATAGTCACGTCGGGCGAAGACGGCGCGGCCAGCCGCTGCGGCGCCGACCAGCGAAACGACTCGGCCGCGATTTCACGCACGCCGTTCTCGTCGGCGATCCGGGCCGGCAGCAGGTTGATCGGCGGGCTGCCGATGAACCCCGCGACGAACAGGTTGGCCGGCCGGTCGTAAACTTCGTGCGGCGCCGCCACCTGCTGCAGCACGCCGCGGTCGATCACCGCGATGCGATCGGCGAGCGTCATCGCCTCGACCTGATCGTGGGTGACGTANNCTGGTCGTGCGTGACGTAGACCGTCGTGACGCCGAGCTGCTCGTGCAGCCGCGTGAGCGCCGAGCGCATCGACACGCGCAACTTCGCGTCGAGGTTCGACAGCGGCTCATCGAAGAGAAACACCTTCGGCTTGCGCACGATCGCGCGGCCCATCGCAACGCGCTGCCGCTGGCCGCCGGAAAGTTGCGCCGGCTTGCGGTGCAGCAGATCGTCCATCTCCAGAATGCGCGCCGCCTCGCGCACCCGCACGTCGATTTCGTTTTTCTTGAACCCGCGCATCTTCAGGCCGAACGCCATGTTCCGGTAGACGTTCATGTGCGGATACAGCGCGTAGTTCTGAAAGACCATCGCGATGTCGCGGTCCTTCGGCGGCAGGTGATTGACCGGCCGGTCGTCGATGTAGATTTGCCCGGCGGTCGTTTCTTCGAGGCCGGCCAACATGCGCAGCAACGTCGATTTGCCGCAGCCCGACGGCCCGACCAGCACGAGAAATTCGCGGTCGGCGATGTTCAGATCGAACGGCGGAATCACCTCGTGATCGCCGAAGCTTTTGCTGACCCGCTCGAAACGAACCTGCGCCATTGAAACGCTCACAAACCGTTGAAGCGGATTTCCATGTTGCCCTGGCCGTAATAGATCGGGTCGCGCGCGGTCAAGTCAATTTCGTTCTTCAGCCGCGCGCCGGCGCCGCCGGGCCACAGGCCGCCGCCGAGCACGGTGAAGATCACGCGGCGGTCGTACAGAAACCATTGCAAACCGAGGTCGCCTTCGATGCCGACGGTCGGGTCGTCGCCCAGGTTCGTCGTGTTGACCACGCGGCCGTAACCGACGACGCCGAACACGTCGAGCGTCTGCGGGATCGGGCTGAAGCGGATTTCCTCATCGGCCAGCAAAAAGCCCGCGCCCTGCGTCGCGGCGCGCAGGTCGAGGCTGTCGTACTGATCGTAGAGATGGTTGCGCGTCAGCATCAGCGTTTCGGCGCCGGACTTGCCCGAATACGTGAAGCCCGTGTCGTACTGATCGTTCGGGTTGCCGTTGTCGGCGGTGAAGCCCAGCAGCGTCGTGCCGAATTGCCACGGGCCGGTGAAGGCGTGGAAGCGCACCTGCGCGGCGCCGGCGGAGAGATTGACGTCGCGGTTGTTCGGTCCGGCGCTGCGATGTTGGCCGAGCTGCCACGCCAGATCGAGCTCGAGGTTCCAGTGGGTGTACCGCGCGAAGATGAGCATGCTGGTGTTGACGATCGTGCGCGCCCGGTCGATTTCCGTGCGGTCCCACAGCGCGAACATGGCGGGATTCACCAACCAGTTCTCGCCGGCCAGCATCGCGGCGTCGAGGCCGAACAGCACGCGGTCGTTGTCGAAGTTGTTGAACTCCAGTTCGCCCGCGGGAGACGACGGCGCCGTCGTTTCATAAACCGAATCGGGAAGCTGGCCGGCCATCAACGTCAGGCGATTGCCGCCGGCTTCATACGTGACGTTCGCCGCGCCGATGTACCGTTCGATGAACAGGTGCGTCGGGTCGAAGACCTGGTAATAACCGGTGCGCAAACTGAGCGACGAGCCGAGATCGACCTGGCCCCACATTTCGCGCGTCTGGATCAGAATGCCGTTATCGCCGGCGACGGCGCGCTGCTCCGCGTCGTTGCGGCTCCACACGGCGTCGCCGATGCGCGGCGAATAGCGCACGACGATCTGGTCGATCGGCATCCAGGTGATGCCCGGAATCAGCACGGTCGAGACGTAGCCGATTGACTGACCGTATTTGTTGTACAGCGGTTTGGTGCGGTCGAAGTCGCGATCATTCTGCAAGAGGGTGAAGGTCTGGAAGTCGAAGTCCAGGCGAAACGGCAGGCGAGCGGGCGTCGCGGCGGGCTCCGGCGTCGGCGTCGGCGCGGCCGGGTCCTCGGCGAACGCCGCGGCGGCCAGAGCGACGATGAACAGCACGGTCAAGGCCGACCAGAGCATCAATCGATTTGTCTTCATTGCCGGCCCTCCACCACTTCGTCACCCTGGAAGAAATAGTTCCAATCCGTATCGCCGTAGTCCGGGTATGATGGTCGTATTCGGATGTCGTGCGTCGCGTTCGGATCGTCGTTGGACGGATACCAATAGAGAATGTGCCGCTCGTTGTCGAAGGCGCAGCGGCCGTCGGAGAGGTAGACGTAGAAGCCGTCGCGGAACTGCTGCGCCGGCGCCAGCGTTTGATCCGCGTTTACCTGAAAGCAGCGGACCAATTGCTCGAATTCTGGCCGCTGCCGAATAGTGGGGCAGGCGTCTCGCCTGCCCAGGCACGGCGGGAATTCGAGCCGCAAGTTAGCAGCGTATGAATTTGTATATCTTGCGCCACGGCATCGCGGTGGAACACGGCGCGCCCGGTTATGCGAAAGATGCCGANNCGGGGCTCGACGTATTCCAGCGGCGAAACGTAATTGAACGACACCAGCCGCCCCGAGGTGAAGCGCGGCGACACGCGGTTGTAAGCGTCGAGCGCGCGCGGCTTGCGATCGGGCCCGAGCACGGAGAAGTCTTCCTTGTCCCAGTTCTCGCCGTCGCCCTCGGTGTTTTCCGGCGAATAACACCAGACGGTGTTGCTGATCATCTGCTCTTCCAGCACGCGATAATAGTTGTCGAGAATCTGCGCCGACGGCGCGTAATCCATCGCCTCCGCTGTCTTGATGCCGCCGAAGTTGAAGTAGGTGCCGAATTCGCCGAGCACTACCGGCGGATTACCGAGTGAAAACGCCGCCAGCTTGATCGCGCCGAGAATGCCGTCGGTGTAGTCGCGCAGCTTGACCTCGTCCACCGTAAAATCGCGCGGCGTCGGAATCACGGCCGGGATCGGATAGACATCGGTATAGAAATGCGGCGCGTAGACGAGCTGACGGATGCCGTCCGGCGCCAGCATCGGCGTGATGTCGACGCCGAAAATGCCCGACGTGTCGTCCAAGCCGGTGGACGGCTCGATGAAGATGATTGCGCCGGGATCTTCGTCTTGAATCGCGGCGCCGACTTTTTGAAAGAACGGCTGCAGGTAGTTGCGGTTGAAATCCGAGTTAAACGCCAAGGCGCCGGCGAAGTCCGGTCGATAGGGGTCGGTCGACGCGCCGTCGAGCGGCATGCCGTCTGCGGCGAAGTCGGCCGGCGTGCGCGGCAGATTTCCCTGGGTCATCAACAGCGTCTTCATTTCCGCGGCCGCATCATCCGGCATACCGCGCTGGCGCAGATTGGCGATGATCTGATCCACCGCCTGGCCCACTTGGTCGTCGGTCAACGTGCCGTCGGGGCTGGCTTTCGCCGCCTGATAGAGCAACGCGTACAGATCGAAGATGACGAAGATACCGAGCGGCTCGTTCATGACGTCATAGCCGACAATGTTGTCGTAGTACTTAAGCCGGTGGACGACCTGCACCCACGCGTCGGCGTAGGCGTCCTGCAGGTAATCCTGGACGTTCTTGCCGTCAACGATGTAATTCGGGTAGACCGTGTTGCCGCCGAAGAACGTGACGTACGTGCGCACGGCGTCGAGCGAGAGGAACAGGTTGAAGCCCCAGAAGAACGGCGCCAGCAGGTCGCTCGTATTGTGCGGATCGCTCACCAGAGAACGCGGCAGGCCCCATTCCGGCGAGTAGACATTTTTTTCCGGCAGGCAAAGCTGGAACGCCCACCGCGGCGCGCCGTCGCCTTCGATCACGTTGTTCAGCGGCGGTTGCACGTCGCCGCCGGGCTGGCCGGGCGGAATCATGCTCGGTTTGTCGCTGCCGTCGTTGTAATACTTGCGCAGCCAGTGCGAGAAGATGTCCTGGTGCATGTCGACAAAAATGTAGATGCCGTAGTCGCGCGCTTTGGCGACGATCTTCTCGAGATAGTCGAGGTACTCCTCGTTGTACTCGCCGCGCGCGTTCGGCTCGATGCCGTCCCACATGATCAGCAACCGCATGGAATTGAAGCCCATGTCGCGGAGCATGCGGAAGTTCCAATCGGCCTTGTCGAGCGGGAACGGCTTGCCGACGTACGAAAGCGGGTCTTCCGTGGTCGGCGTTTTCGTGCTGCCGCTCACGTTGGCGCCGTGCAGATAGAGGTAGCGGCCGTATTGGTCTTTGAGAAACGACTGGTGGGTGACGATGCGCGTCATGTCGTCGCGCGCCTGATCGTCCAGGTTGTAGCCGCCGCCGCAAGCCGCGACGGACCCCACCAGCGCCGCGAGCAGCACGGCCAGTACGAGGCGTCTCATGGACTGACTCCTTGGTGCGAGAAAATTATTCTGGCGAAACAACTCACCACCCGAAAAGCGAGGATGTCGAAAAGTCGTTAATCGTGTAGCATATGCGGCAAGCGAAGGGAAGGAGGAGTTGCGCGATGAACCGCCGCCTGCTCTACGTTCTGCTGCCGCTGATCTGCCTCGCGTTGCTGGCCGGCTGCCAGGAGCGTTCGGTGAACGTCGACCATCACGCCAACGCGACCGACGACGACCAGGCCGATGACGACGCCGGGTCCACGCCGTGGGACAACGAACCCGCGCGGCCGTTGGTCACGATTCAGCAGCCGACCCCCGGCGAGTTTTTCGCCGACGCGACGGCGCCGGTGAGCGGCGAGGTGACCGGCGTGCCGGTGACCCAGGTGTTCGTCAACGATCAGCCGGTTGCGGTGCAGGACGGACACTTCCAGACGACCGTTTCCTTCGCGGCCGATCAGCAGGTGCTGCCGATCTACGTGCTGGCCAAAACCGACGACGGCCGCTTCGGCGGCGATCGCGTGGTGGCGATGCGCGGCGAGATGCGCGCACCCGAGAAAAATATCGACGACGCCCTGCGCGTCGGCCTGGGCGACGACGTGTTCACCGTCATCGGCGCGGCGGTCGCGCAGTTGTTTCAGAACCTCGACCTCGGCCCGATCTTCGCGTCGCTCAACCCGATCATCGACTTCCTCGGCATCACCGTCGACATCACCGCCGCGACCATCGGCGGCGCGCAATTCTCCGGCGAATTCACCGACCAGGGCCTGCACATCTTCGGCGAGTTGACCGACGTGACGCTGACGGCGGACGTCACCGCGTTCGGCAATACGAGCACGACGACGATCACCATCGGTACGCTGAGCCTCGACATGCTCGCCGACGTGCTGTTCAAAGACGGCAGCGTCGCGGTGACCGTTTCGTCGATCAACGCGGCGCACAGCGATGTGACCTACGACGGCCCGCTGCCCGCGCTGCTCGGCAAGGCCGGCACGGACCTGCTGCTCGGCGCCATCGAGGGCGTGGTCGAATTGCTGGGGCGCGATCTGCTGCCCAACCTGCTGAGCCAGTGGATTCTGACCGCGGTGCTCGACACCGTGCAGATCGGCTTCGACATTCACGCCGGGCTGACTTCGCTCGACATCGGGCCCGGCGCCGCGATGGCCGGCCTCGCGCTCAACGTCTTCTTGACCGACCCCAACCCGGAGCCCTGGCCGTACGGTTCGCTGTTCACGCCCGGGGCGCCGCCGGACATGCTCTTCGCGCGCCCGCCGGCCGCGCAAAGTTTCGGCGTGGCGCTGGCGTTGTCGGCCAATTTCCTCAACCGCTTTCTTTTTTCGGCGGCCGAGGCCGAGCTGCTCAACTTCGCGGTGGGCGATCCGGCCCTCGTCAACGACGCGCTGCCGCTGCCGCTGACCGCGGGCGTGCTCGCCGGGTTGATGCCGGCCTTCGGCGATATCGACCCCGACATTCCGGCGACGATGAATTTGCACCTCGCCGTTCCGCCGGTCGCGCTGGCCGGCGCTGACGGTTCGCTCACCCTGGATGTGCCGGATTACCGCGTCGAGTTCGATCTGTATCCGCCGGGCAAGGATCCGTGGCGCGCCATGACCATGTCGGTGGCGCTCGAACTCGCGCTCGATCTCAACGTCGATGCGCACGGCGCGATTCGCGTTTCGTTTCCTCGCGGCGGCGCGACGGTGCTGATTCTGGATGACCCGATCGGCGAGAGCGGCGACGTGCCGACCACGCTGGCGGATTGGATCACGCAGTTCATCACCCCGGCGCTCGACAAGCTGTTCGCGCTGCTGCCGATTCAACTCCCGTCGATCGCGGGCGTCGAGTTCGATCCGCTCTGGCTCGGCACGGCCGGCGAGAACCACGACTATTGGACGGGCTACGTCGGGTTGAAGTGGCAGCCGTAACAAACCGGTCGAAATATTGACGACCCCCCCAGATGCCCTGTCTATCCTTGTGGCACACGCGCTAACTTTGGTCGTCGACCCGACGAGGTTGTCATTTCGACCGAGCCCCGAGTGCATCCGAGGGGCGAGCGGAGAAATCCCTCCCTCACCGATGCCTCCATCATTTTTGCCACCGGCCGGAAAAATTGGAAGGATTACAATCAGCAAGGGAGCGATCCCTCCACTACGCTTCCGAACTCCGCTTCACTACGTTTCGCTACGCTCGTACGCTCCGGTCGGGATGACAGAAAAAAACCGTCTATGCAGAAGTTAGCGCCTATGACCCACAATTCGGGGGGAGTTAGAGGGGGTTCTTCCACTTGTCAGGGTGAACCGACCGCCGCGATCCGGTAAACCCGAAATCCCAACTCGTCGTACACGCGCGCGACAGAATAGCCTTCGATGACCTGGTTGGGTTTCAGGTCGTCGTGCGGCGAATTCTGGGGCGTCAGGTCCACGACCACCAGCGCGGGCGGGGTCGCGTTGACGCTCGCCGCATTGGTCACGAGATCGGCGATCGCCTTGCTCAGCAGGTCTTTCTTTTCCCAGTACCGGCCGGGCGATTCGAGATAGCGCTGCATCCGGCGATCGGAATAGATGTTGAAATACTGACGGTTGCCGAGCGACAGCGCGAGAGATACGTGGCCCTGTCCTTGGGCGAATCGCTGGTAAAGCTCGGGTGCCTTTTTGGCGAACATCCGCGTGTAATGGAACGTGGGCCCCTCGGCGGCCAGGCGGTTCGTCACCGCTTCCGCGCCGTACTTTTGGTTCAGCGGCAGGATGATCGCCGCGACGATGACCAGGCCGATCGCGGGTTTCCAACGGGCCAGGACGGTCGGTCCGGGCAGGGCATTCGGCAGGCGCTCCACCAGCAGCGCGGCGATCGCCCCCGCGCCCGCGCCGAAAAAAAGCTGGCACCACACCACGACGTTGTATTCATACTTGGCGTCGATGGGGATCTTGCCCTGGCCGAGCATGAACAGAATGAACGCGGGCACGACGGCGCCGTAAATCGAAAGCTGGGCGAAGCGACGGCGCAGCAGCGGCCACAGCACGCCCAGCGCCGCGAGCACCATCGGAATGGGCCCCACGTCGCGCAAGACTCCCGTCGCCGTCCGGATCATGTTGTCCTTCGCCGCGTCCGGCGCCCACTGCGGCACGAGGTGGCTGCTGGTCGTGATGCTTCCCCAGTGCTTGTGCGAATACCAGAGCCACCAGAGCGGCACGGCGACGACGAAAATCCAGATGTAGATCGTCCGCCGAAAGCGGAGCGCCGCGTACAGCAGCACGAAGGGAATGAGAACCCAGTTTTCGAAGCGGGTCAGCGACGCGGCGGCGCAAAACAGCACGGCGGCGATCGACCATTTTTTCGCCCGGCGCGTTTGCTCGTCTTTCACCGACGCGAACGCCCGGCCGACGGCATAGGCGAGGGCCGCGATGAAGAAATAGGACAGCGCCTCGCCGGTGCCGGTGGTGGAAAATTGGTTGTGCTCAGGCGAGACGATCAGCGCCACGGCGGCGCCGGTCGCGCAGTAGATGTCCACCCGGCGCAGCGCGAGAAACACCATCCCCGGGGTGAACAAGCCGAAGATGAGGCTGAGCCAGCGCGTCACGTACACGACGTTTGGGGCGAAGTGCAACACGATCGCGCCCAGCGCCATCGGCAACGGCGGCATGATCGACATGATTTGGAAATGATAGGCGAGCGCGAGGCGGCCGCCTTCTTCGACGCCGCCGCCGTAAAACATCCCCACCGTGTTCCGGAACCACCACCAGCGACAAACCAGCGAACCGAGCGTGAGCAGGAAGAACATCACCCTCGCCGGCTGATCGATCGGGCGCGGTGACTTGGCGTCGGTCAAATTGAAATCCTTGTTGCAAGCGAGGCTCGCGTAAACAAGCTCAGGTAACATAGCCCATCGCGTTTTACAACGGCGCGGGCGTTCGGCGCCGCGGCGCTTTTGACGGACCGCCGTGAATCGCCTACGATAGATTCCGTTCCATCCATCCGCGCGAAACCAACCGGAGAGGGCGCTCGTGAAGAGCATGAATTGTGAGAACTGCGGCGCGCCGGTCGCCATCGACGACGAAGCTCTGCGCCGCGGTTACGCCGTTTGCACATATTGCGCGGCGACGCTGCAACTCACGGCGCCGGAGGGGAAAGGCGCGGAGCCGGTGACCGCGCCGCCGGCGCCCCCGCCGAAAAAGTTGACGCTGGCGGAGCTCAATCAGCCGGCGGAGCGTCCGGCGAAAACCAAGCTCGAAATTGAAAACGAACCGGGCGTTCGATTTTTCGCGCGCCTGCCCGCCGGCGGCTTCACCGCCCCGACGTTCATGGGTTTGCTCTTCGCCGCGGGAATCATCGCGCTGCTCGGCTGGGGCGAGGTTCGCTGCTGGCAGGCCCAGCAGATGGCGCTGCTGGCGTTGCTGTTGTGGGGCCCGAACGTGCTGACGATCCTGCCGCGGATCCGCAACGCCCGGCGCGGGGGGATCAACGTGTTCACCCCCGGCAAGATCGTCGAGCTGTCGCTGCGGTTGATCGTCCCCGACGCCTCGATGCTGTTTCTGCTGGAAGTCTTTCTGCTGATCTGGATCGGCCGCGAGGAAATCCGCGCCGAAGCGGGGCAATTCGTTTACACGACGCGGGTGCTTTTCGCTCAGCGCAAGCAAGTCGATTGGCGCCGCTTCAGCGATGCGCGGTTCAAGAAGGCCGATTTCGATCCGCTGTTGTATTTGTTGTTCGACCGAGCCGAGCTGGCGATCGCGCTGTCCGCCTCCGTACCGGAGCGCCGGTGGCTGCGGACGGAGTTGCTCCGCTTCTTCGCCCCGTTGTGGGAAAAGACGAAAACGCCCACCTCGGATCAGGCGGACGTCTAGACTACCCGTTCAAGATTACTTGTTGCGGCGCCGAATGAGGGCCAGTTCGTATTCGTGGCTGATTTCCGGATCGTCCGGATCGCACTGGTGAGCCTTGATCGCGTAGCTGTCCGCCAGCTTGTCGTTTTTCTCCGCGCGCGCGATCTTGGCCAGGTACAGATGGGCCTTGGCGTGATTGGGCGAGCGGGTGATCGCCTGTTTGCACAACTCCTTGGCCTGCTCGGTGGCGAAGCGGTCGTGGCGCGGCCGGGACACGAAGGTCGCCCAGCCGATCATGCTCAGACACTCGACGGAGTCGGGCCGAAATCTCACCGCGGCTTGCAGGTGCTGCAGCGCCTTCTCGAAATCGCCCCGGTCGAAATAGGTCTTGCCGATGTAGAAATCGCGATTGTAATCCACCGCGGATTCCGCCTTCGGCGGTTCGGCCTCGTGGTCGCCGTCGCCCGCGAAGGCGGCTAGGTCTTCGATGGCCTGTTCGTTCTCGGCCGCCACCGACCCTTCGAACCGCGCGGCCCGCAAGGTCAGCAGCGTATACAGGAATTGGAACAAGACCTCGCGGTCGATCTGCACCAGCACTTCGAGGTCCGGAATCTTCATGCCCCGGCGCAACAGATCGGTCACGCGAATGAGATTGTTGTCCAGTTTCATTTGACCGAACACCGCGTCGAGCTCGGGCGTTGCGCGCAGAACGCGCTTCAGACGGTTCTTGCGTTGGAAGATCGGCAGCAGATCTTTGAGCGGCGAATTGCGCCGGATGCCTTCCTGAATCAGGGCCACCGTGGAGATGTCGGCCCACGACCGCGACTTGGTGGAGATCGGTCCGGGCAGCAGGATGAACTCGCCTTGCTGCCACCGCGGTTCAAACGTGCCGAGCAGTTTGAGCAGATGCTGCTCGCGCAGGTATTTTTCGAGCGCCGGCTCGGTGAGCAGATTGAGCTCGAGCAGGGCCTGGCCCAGGCGCATCTTGCGATTGGCGGCCATTTCCAGCGCGCGGTCCAACTGTTCCTGCGACACCTTGTTGTCGTCGAGCAAAATCTTGCCGAGGCTGTCCTCGCGGATGTAGTTGCTTTGCACGTACACCGGCTGCCCGCCCTGGAACGAAATCCGCAGCTTCTTGCGTTTGTCGGTCAGCTCGAGCAGGCCCTCGAACTTGGCGTGCAGCAACTGCTGCAGCAGCGAAGCGAAAGACACATTGGTGAAGCGCCCCCGCATGGGCAGCGATTTCTCGTCGACAATTTTCGACGGCCGGACGCCGCCCTGCAAATCGCGTTCATAAATCGGCGCCGGCCGATGCGGGGCGTCGAGCCATTCATTCGCCTTGGCCAGCACATCCTCGACGCTGCACGGCTTGGGAATCAGATCGTCGGCCTGGATGCGCTGGGCGAGCTCCTTGACCAGTTGCGGATTCGACGGCGTGCGAATGATCAGGATGAACACGGACTGCGTGCCCGACGGATGCGACTTGAGCAGGCGGCAAACCTCGATTCCGGACAAGCCGCTGAGCTGATGATCGCAGAGCACGAGGTCCGGCCCCAGCTTGTAGAACACGGCGAGGGCTTCGTTGCCGTCGGAAACGTGCGTGACCTGATGGCCGCGCTCCTCCAGCGCCTTGATCGCGCTTTGAACCGGGGAGTCCGCCGCACAGACCAGTAATATTTTCGCCATCCTCGCTCCCGCGCGAGACACCCCGATTGGTTGTACCGCCATTCGCTGTTGTTGATCGCCCAACATTGTGTCATACCTCGTTAAAAGGCAGATATACTCCATTGTCCTATCGTGCTCGTCGCGGGATGATTACAACGGCTGCATTTCGCCCGAAACCGGGCATTAGCTGGAGATGTCGCCTAGTTAGCTTCCTCTCAGCCGCAAAAAGAGAAAATACCCGCCACTCCGCGCCTAATACCTGTTGTGTGAGTGTAGCGGAAAAATCATTTAATGTAAAGGAAAATTTCTGCATCCTGGAAAGTCACCGATAATTCACTCAAGATTGGTGAATTTGGCAAACAGGGGGTTGACATTTTTTCGCCTTTCTGCTAGTTTTTGACCATCACTGGCAATCACTGGAGAGCAGGGTGTCATGAGCAGTGAAGAAAGATATCTTACGCTGGAAGATGTTGCTGATCATCTGAAAATCTCCGTCAGCACTGTTAGACGGTGGGTAAAATCAAGGGAGTTGCGCGCGCTCAAGGTGGGCAATCGTGGCCAATACCGCATCAACCTCGATGATTTGGAGTCGTTTCTCGCCGAAAACGAAGATGACCAGCCGGAGACCGGCTCGTCGGTGACGCTTCGTCGCGGGCGCGACTGGCGGCAGTCCCTCGATTGGGCCTGCAAGCACACGAAGTACATCGTGGTGAGCGGCGGCGTGCTGTCCGGCTTGGGCAAGGGCATCGCGGCGGCGTCGATCGGCAAGCTGCTTTCGTCGCGGCTGCGCATCGTGCCGATCAAGTGCGACGGCTACCTCAACACCGACCCCGGCACGATGAACCCCATCGAGCACGGCGAGGTGTTCGTGCTCGACGACGGCGGCGAAGTGGACATGGATTTCGGCCACTACGAGCGCTTCCTCGGCGTCACCTGCAAGTTCGAATGGAACCTGACGATGGGTAAGGTCTACAAGACCATTCTCGAACGCGAGCGCGAAGGCTACTACCTCGGCCACAC
>PMZC01000150.1 GCA_003170555.1 Deltaproteobacteria bacterium | reverse complement strand
ATCGGCATCGCGCGGGCCTTGGCGCTCGGCCCGGCGTTGCTGGTCGCCGACGAACCGGTGGCCAGCCTCGACGTGTCGGTGCAAACGCAAATCCTCCGCCTGCTCGCCGACCTCGTGGCCGACACGCACGTAGCGCTGCTGTTCATCTCGCACGATATTCGCGTGGTGCGCGCGTTGACCGAACGCGTGCTGGTGCTTTATCGCGGCCGCGCCGTCGAACTCGGGCCGACCGCCGCCGTCACCCATCAGCCGCTTCATCCTTACACGCAGGCGCTCATCGCCGCCGTGCCCGCGCTGCACCCGGATGCGCGCCACGTCCGTCCGCCGACCGCCGAAGGCGAGCCGTCTGACGCGAATGCCGGTTGCGCTTTTGTCGCGCGATGCGGATCGGCCGAGCCCGGTTGTTCCACCGAACATCCGGCTTGGCGCGAGGTTCGCCCCGGACACTGGGTCGCGTGCAGCGCGTCTTCTTGACACGTCCGCGATTCCGCTGCTACATTTCAATTATTAATTGCTTTGGTTCGTGGGGGGATTCTCCCGTTGGCAGATCAGGCCGCAGCGGCGACAGGCGCCGCCTGCCGCGTCGGATGGCGCGCGGGCGGCCGGCTATGACTGACGAGTCTCGCGTTACACCGCCCACGGACCAGGCGAGCGGGGAAACGGCGGCGGGACAGGCCGGACCGGATGACGCCTTCCCGTCCTTGGTGAAAAACGCTCCGATCATTTCAACACCGACGTCGGCAAAGGAGGAGATTCGAATGGACGAGAAGAAACGTGTGGGGTTCATTCCCGGTGTGGCCTTGTTGCTTGCGGTTCTCGCGCTGGTCCTGATCAGCATCAATGCGGTCAAACCCACGCCGAGCCAGGAAACGCTGGAAAAAGCGATGGATCAGAAGATCAAAGGGTTGACGACCTCGATCGTCAACGAAATCAGAAACAGCGACGAAATCAGCAAACGCATCTCGGCCAATCTGCTCAAGCGCGATCTGGATAATGCGGTGTCATCGTTGACCGCGTATTCCAGCGTCGCGGCCCCGGAACTGGCCCCCGACATCCTCGCGCTGCAGAACGCGATCAAGAGCCTGACGGAGAAGATCAACGCTGCGGCGGCGCCGGCGCCGGCGCCTGAACCCGTCGCACCCAAGAAATGAGTTGAGCGCTGAAACATCGTCGAAGGGCCGGAGCATCTCACTCCGGCCTTTTTTTGTGAACGCATCGTGATCCTGTTGCTGCAGCCGCCGTTCTTTGGTTTGGAAAAGGGGAAGGGGACTCCGTCGCTGCCCCTGGCGCTGGTGTACGCCGCCGCGCTGCTGCCGCACGACGAGCCGGTGCGCGTGATCGATCTGCGTCTCGAGCGCCTGGCTGACGACCGCGTGCGCCGTTGGCCCGACGAAGGCGTGCGCTGCATCGGCCTGACCGCGATGACCGGCCTGCAGGCGAAAGCGGCGGCGCGCGTGGCGCGGCGGCTGCGCGAGCTCGGCGCCGGGCCGTTGGTCTGGGGCGGCAAGCACGCGACGTTGTTCGGACCGGACCTCGTGCGGCAGGGCCTGGCCGACTTCGCCGTGCGCGGCGACGGCGAGCAAACCTTCGCGTCGCTCGCGGCGGCGCTGCGTGACGGCCGGCCGCCCGCCGACATTCCGGGCCTGTGCTTTCGCCAGGGCGACGACGTCGCGGTCACCGCGCCTCCCGAACCGTTCGCCCTCGAACGCATCGCACGTTTGCCGTTCGAATTGTTGCGTCACGATTACCTCTTTCACAAAGCGGATCGCCGCGCCGGCGTACTCGAAACCAGCCGCGGCTGCCCGGGCCGCTGCACGTATTGCTATCTGTCGGCGCGCGAACAGCCGTTCTGGCGGGGCGCGCCGCCGGCGTGGGTCGCGGATCGCCTCGACGATTTGCACGCGCGCTTACCGGCGATGGACCACGTCGATTTCGTTGACGACAATTTTTTCGCCGACCGTCGTCGGGCGCTCGAGATCGCGCGATTGCTGCCGTCGCGGCGGCCGGGGCTGACCTGGACTTCGAACGGCGGGCGGCTGCGCGATCTGGCCGCGTTCACCGACGCGGAACTGGCCGAGTTGCGGCGCGGCGGTTTGGATCGGGTGGACATCGGCGTGGAGACCGGGTCGCCGCGGCTGGCCGCCGAATTGGGCAAGGGCGAACCGCCGGGCGCGGTGCTCGCCGAGGTCCGCCGGTTGGCGACGGCGGGTATTCGTCCGTGGATCAATCTCATGTCGGGCCTGCCGGGCGAAACCGACGACGATCTGCGCCAGACCATCGACCTCGGGCTGTCGGTGATCGAACACGGTGGGTTGATTTCGCCGATCTACGCCTACCTGCCGTATCCGGGAACGACGCTGGCCGACCGTCTCTCCGCCGAAGGAACCGCACTGCCGACCGCCGACGATCTCGCCGCCGGTTCGTGGAGCCGCAGCCGGGCGCCGTGGATCAGTCGGCGGCGCGCCGCGCAGCTTGCGGCGATCTACACCGCCAGCTTGTTCGCCGACGACAAGCTGCTGATCTATCGCCCGACGTTGCCGGCGCGGCTGGCATGGCGCGCGCTGCGTCCGCTGTCGCGGTGGCGTTTGCGGCGAAAGTGTTTCGGCCTGCCGATCGAGTCATGGCTGCTGCGCGGCCTGTTCGGAGAAAACTGGTAGGGGTGGAAAATTGTGCCATAGTCTTGGCCTCCGGGCCAAGGCTGTGATTGTTCGACTTGGGCACAGCTTTGAACCTGGCGGTTCAAAACTATGGCACATAAGAGCGGCCCTCCTCCATAATGCGAGGGGCGTTAGGGGAGGTTCGAAAACGGTCAGCCCCTCGTCGCGCGCGGTTCTACACCATCTGCCAATAGATCATCAGCGATTGCAGAACGCCCACGCCGATCAGATAAGTCCATGTGGTGAAACGGCGGCCGCTGTCGGCGTCGCGCGAGAAGGCCGGTTGCGCCAACAAGATGCACGCGCCGATGACGTGCGAGTAGTACCGGCCCCAGAACGGCCCGCGCACGATGACGAGACTGGCGAAGAAGAGCAGCACGAACAACCCCAGCGCGAGTTGCGCCGGTTCGCGCCAACGCGGGTTCCGCGCGATCAGCGGCAGATACGGGCCGAGCAGAAAGCCCGTCGCGTAAACGAAACGCTTCAGCGAGAAGTCGAGCTCGTTCCAGCCGACGCCCATGATGACCAGTTGCGTGTGGAAGTTGCGGCCGATGCCGATCGCCGCGAGATACGCCACGAACAGCGCGAGGGGAACGCCGACCGTCCACCAGCCGATCACGATCCAGCGGATGATCGGCCGCCGGTGCGCGCGCAGATCTTCGATGACCGCCATCAGCGTGGGGATGGCGAGCAGCGGAAAGAGGGAAGTCTTTTGCAACACGCTGAGCGTCAGCACGGCGGTCAGCGCGGCCAGGCGGGCGCGCGTCGGCCGCTCGCGCCACCGCAGCCAGAGGTGAAAGAAGAGCAGCACGAGCAGGCCGTTGATCGCGTCGAGTTGAATGAAGAACGAGTTGCGCATCGTCGCCGCGTTGGCCAGAAACAACACGCCGAGCGGCCAGAAGATCGCGCCGGGTGAAACGCGGCGGACGATCGCGCGCAGCAACACAACCGACCCCGTGGTCGCCAGCAAGTTGTAGATTTGCAGCAGACGTTCCGCGTCCGGCCAGACGAACAACCCCAGCGCCACGGCGAACGGCGAAAGCGGGCTGGGCGAATGCGGATACTCCAGAATGAACCGCTGCACCGCGTGCCACGTCGGTGAATCCGGATGCGCGAGCACCCAGTGAATCACCTGGCCGAATTGCCAATAGCGATCCCACGCCGGCAAGCCCCAATAAACGAAGCACCGCCATGACAGCCACGCGCCGAGTGCGAGCAGCGCGGCGTAAACCAGCGCTTCCGGCCCCGGCGACAATCGCGGCAGCGCCGGCCCCCGCGCCGGACGACGTTGATCGAGCAGCGTCGCCGCCGCGATGGCCGCGAGCAACACGGCCGCGACGAACAGCAGGCGCGGCAGGTCGGCCAGCATTTGCAGATACGCGCGATGAATCATCGGCAGCGCGTACGGAACATCGAGCCGCGCGATGAACCAGCTCGGCCAGCTCGTCCACGCCCAGCCCAACGCGGCGAGCGCGATCGCAGACAGCAGCATCAAACGAATTCGTAACGACATGAGAAGCACATCGTAACGCGCGGAGACGGCGAGGGTCTAGGGTCTGGGGTCTTGGGTCTAGGGTCTAGGGTCTAGGGTAACGAACGGCGTGTCGGCCGGTCCGCTTTCACCTTCCTGCCCTCGTGCGTTAGACTGCGCGCATCAATCGCGAAAGAGGTTCAAGCCATGACCAACGTTCCCGCACTGGCCGGGCTGCGCGTACTCGATCTGACGCGGCTGCTGCCCGGTCCGTTTTGCACCAACCTGCTCGCCGATCTGGGCGCGGATGTGATCAAGGTCGAAGAACCGACGATCGGCGATTACATGCGGAACATGCCGCCGCTGGCGCGCGAGCAAAGCGCGTACTTCCTGGCGTTCAATCGCAACAAACGCTCGATCGCGCTCGATCTGCGCAACGAAGCCGGCTGCGCCGCGCTGCGGAAATTGCTGCCCGGTTGCGATGTTTTCGTCGAAGGCTTTCGCCCCGGCGTGCTGGACCGGCTCGGTCTCGGCCACGAAACGTTGCACGCCGAGCAGCCGCGCCTGATCTACGCGTCGATCACCGGCTACGGGCAGACCAGCCCGTTGCGCGGCTCGGCGGGGCACGACATCAACTACTGCGCGC
>PMZC01000283.1 GCA_003170555.1 Deltaproteobacteria bacterium | reverse complement strand
CGCTGATGCTGATCGTGTTCCACTTCGGCACATGATCGGCGGCGAACGCGAGAATGTCGGTGACGATCTTCAGGTGCGGCTCGGGCGGGAAGATCCACGTCTTCTGCGCAATGAATTCCTTGAGCATGTCGTTCTGGATCGTGCCGCCGACTTTGGTCCACGACACGCCCTGCTTTTCCGCCACGGCCAGGTACATCGCCCACAGAATCGCGGCCGGCGGGTTGATCGTCATGCTGGTGGTGATTTTGTCGAGCGGAATGCGGTCGAACAAAATCTCCATGTCGCGCAGGGTGTCGATGGCCACGCCGCACTTGCCGACTTCGCCGCGGCTGCGCGGATCGTCGGAATCGCACCCGTACAGCGTGGGAAAATCGAAGGCGACCGACAGGCCGGTGGTTCCGTGTTTCAGCAGGAAGTGGTAGCGCTCGTTGGTGTTCTTGGGCGTGCCGAAACCGGCGAATTGCCGCATGGTCCAGAGGCGGCCCTGGTACATCGTGCATTGCACGCCGCGCGTAAACGGGTATTCGCCGGGGTAGCCGAGGTCGCGGTCGACGTCGAAACCGGCGAGGTCTTCGGGGGTGTACAGCGGCTCAATCGGGGCGTCGGAGATGGTGGTGAAACGTCGATCTTCACTTGAGCACTGGTTGTATTTCTCCAGCCATTCCTTTTTGCTCACCATGGCGCCTGTCCGTTATGAAAAGCCTTATACATGCGCTCGATATTGAAGTTGACCGCGCCGATGAACACGTCGTAGCTGCTCTTGTAGCGCCCGCGGCCGTCGTCGAGCACGCTGGCGAAGCTGGGCGGCGGGATCGGCGTTTCCACGTCGTCCTGGAAGATGTGCGTATAGCCGAGATCGAAGTCCATGCCGAAGTAGCTCATCCGGAAACCGCCGGCGATGAAGTGGCGCGTCGCTTCCGTACCCGCCAGTTTCGGCGGCGTGGCCGATTGCTCAAACGCGTACCCGGCGCTGAGTTCCCAGTGCTGATTGATGCGGTACGAACCGCCGAGGCGATAGTTCCACGTATTCTGCCATTGCAGCGGATACTTGAAATTCTTGATGATCTGGCCTTTTTCGAAGCGGACGTCGTAGTAGGGCAGCATCGTCCACGGGATATAGGCCGCGTCGAACTCGATGTCGAATTGATCTCCGTCTAAAAATCGGATGCCGCCTTTGTACATCGGCGGATAGTGCAGCGGGATGCGCATCTTGTCCTGGTAAACTTCCGTGCCGAGGATCGCGGCGTACAACTTGGGCAGCGTGGCGCTGACCCGGCCCACCACCACGACGTCAAACGACGGCAGATAAGAGAAACCGATTTCGAACCAGTGCGGGATCGGCGCGACGACGATGCCCGCGCCCCAACTGGGGACGAAATTGGTCCACGCCACCATTTCGCCGATCGCGTCGAATTTGGCGTTGCGGTCTTTCAACACCGAGAACGCGTAGTAGTTGTCCAACTTGAAGTTGACCAGACTGGCCGAGGCGCCGATGCGAATCCAATCGGCCGGACTCCACGCCGCGCCCAGCGAGTAATAGATTTGCAGCGAGTTCGCTTCGATCAGGTTGTAACGCGCCGGCCCGGTCGGTTTCCAGCGGTTCGTCACGCCGTACGGGCCGTAGACGGCCGCGCCGAACGTCCAGTGTTCGAGGCCGAAGTCACTGGAAATCCCCGCGAACTGGATTTCGTCCATAGGGTTGATGTTGTAGCTCGCGGACTGATACGGCTCGCGGCGATAGTAGGTGTGGAAGAAATCGTAAGCGCATTGAAAGAAGAGATTGGTGCCGTGCACGTTGGCGAGGTTGGCGATATTCACATAGAAGGAAGTCAAGTCGTTGTCGCCGACGACCGTCGCGCCGGCTCGCGCGATGGACCGCGCCCCGACTTCCGGATGAAAAAAACCGCTGCCCAAAGCAGCGACCGGAACCAACCACGCACCGATGAACGCCAGACACGACGCCGCTAGAAATAGTCGTCTAGTCATTGATCCTCATGCCTGCATAACAATCGCCTTGTCGCTCGCGGTGGATGCACCCCGCCGGAGTCCCGACCGTCTCCGGAGTTTCGCATCTTTCATCGTATCCGCATGCCGCAAAGCCAGAAAAACAGTTGAAATTGTGTAGCATCCACGATACCGGTTGTCAAACAGGCATCCGCTGGACACGCGGCGAAACGCCGCCCTACCATGTTGCCCGATGAACTATCTGGACGAACAAGACCGCGCTGCCCGGACCGCTTCGATACTTCTGGCCATCATCGAACGACCCGATCAATTCAACACGCTTTTTGCGCAGTATCGCGAAGCGGACGGCCTGATCGACGGCGATTTTCTCGCGTTGCTCCCGCCCGCCCGTGAGGTGTGGCGGCGCGCGCAGGCGCCGGAAACTGCGCCGGCTATTCTGGCGTTGCCCGTCGCTTTTCGTGAAGCGGTTTTTTACGGACTCGGCCGCGATCGAAACCCGGAAGCGCTGCAACACTGCTTGGATCTCGCCGCCGACCGCGCCGTCAAGAAAAGCCTGAAGCGCCGGCTGTATGAGCTGCGCAAACTCGGGTTCACCGCTTCGGTCGTCAAACGAAGCATCCTGTCGCCGAAGCCGGTCGCCGACGAAACATCGCCGTCTTGCTTCGTCACCCCTATCGACGCCCAGAACGAGCGCATGCTGTTCATCGCCATCCCGGCCCGCACCGGAATGCACGCGCTCACCGTCGTCGACGCCGGCGACACGATCGTGGATTTTCGTTACGAGCTGGCGAGCCGCAAAATCGTGCGCCGCCATCTCGACGACCTGCGCCGGGTCCGCGAGCTGCTGCTGTTCGAGATCGATTTCGCTTTTGCCGCCTACATGCTGAGTCGCGTGCGGACGCTGTCGCACGACGCCGGCCGATTTCTTCCCGCCGGGCTGGTGCGCGCCATATCCGAGATGAAACTCGCGGCCAACCTGCCGGCGCGACATCCGTACCATGACCTGGTCGACGGGCAGACGGTGTTGGATCAGCTCACGCGTCTGGACCACAGCGACCTGCTGCATGCGGAACCGGAGTTCGTCACGTGGTCTCTGGACCACGACGCGGTCCTCGCGCTGAAGCTGAGCGTCGACGAGTTGAATACCAGCCGATTGGTCGTGGATGATGCGCAGCGCGGCGAGCAGCTTCGTTATCGTTTGCAGCGAGCGGTCGATCAGTTCTTCACCGACCGGCGACGCGCGATCTTCGCCGAACGCCTGCGCGACGCGGCCTGGCTGTTGGCCAAGCGCAACGCCACGGCGCAAGCCCATACCGCGGCGGCGCTGGCGATGCGGCTGGAGAACCCGCAGGTCGTTCCGAGCTCGATCCCGTTTTTCCAGCAGATGGTCGCCAAGCTTCTGCCGCCGCCGCCCGCGGAAAAAGAAAAGGACCAACCGCCCAGTGGGTTGATCCTTCCTTAATTCAATTCGCAGCGAAGTTAGATTCTCTCGACGATCACCGCTTTGCCCATGCCGCCGCCGACGCACAACGTGGCCAGGCCGACGGTGAGGTTGCGCTTCGCCATTTCGTTCAGCAGCGAAACGACGAGGCGCACGCCGGTCGCGCCGACCGGGTGGCCCAGCGCGATGCCCGAGCCGTTGACGTTGGTGATGCTGCGGTCGAGGCCCAGCAGCTTTTCGCAGGCGAGGTACTGCGCGGCGAACGCTTCGTTGCACTCGATGAGTTGAATGTCTTTCAACGTCATCTTCGCCTTGGCCAGCGCCTTCTTCACCGCCGGCACCGGACCGTAGCCCATCAACTCCGGCTCGACGCCCGCCACCGCGTGGGCGACCATCCGCGCCAGCGGTTTGATGCCGAGCTCTTTCGCTTTGTCGGCCGACATCACTACCGCCGCGGCGCCGCCGTCGTTGATGCCGCTCGCGTTGCCCGCCGTGACCGTGCCGTCTTTTTTGAACGCCGGCTTCAGCTTGGCGAGACCCTCGAGCGTGGCTTCGCGCCGCGGATGCTCGTCGGTGTCGAACGTCACCGGGCCTTTCCGCGTCTGAATCACGACCGGCACGATCTCATTCTTGAACCGGCCGGCGTCGATGGCCGCGATCGCGCGTGTCTGGCTGGTGTAGGCCAGTTCATCCTGCTCCGCGCGCGTGATGTTGTGCTTCGCCGCGAGATTCTCCGACGTGATGCCCATGTGGTAATGGCCCAGCGGATCTTCCAAGCCCTCGGTCAGCGAATCGACCGCTTCTTTCTTCCACATGCGCGCGCCCCAGCGCATGTCGTACAGCACGTACGGCACGCGGCTCATGCTCTCGACGCCGACGACGAGAATCGCCTCCTGGTCGCCGAGCATGATCTGCTGCGTGGCGTAGACCAGGGCCTGCATCGAACTGGAGCACTGCCGCTGGATCGTGCAGCCCGGCACGGTGAACGGCAGGCCGACCTTCAGGCCGATGCAGCGGCCGATGTTGATTTCATCCGACCGCATCATGCACTGCGCGCCGATGACGTCGCCGTACACGTCGAGCGGCGCGCCGGCGCGGTCGAGCGCGGCCTTGGCCGCGGTGACGCCCAGGTCGAGCGCCGGAACATCCTTCAGCCCGCCGCCGAAACTGCCGATGGCCGTGCGCGCGGTGCTGACGATCCACACTTCCTTCATCGTATTCCTCCTCGCAATTGATTCGTTTTAATTCAGGCGGCAGTGGTGCGCCGCGTCTTCATCGGTCCGCTAATCTAGTCAAGACCGGCGGTTGAAATCAAGGGCCTCGCCTATTTCTTCTCCGCCGCGACTCGTTCGCGGTAACGCCGCCACGCCGGCTCCCATTCCTCGCGGAAAACGCCGAAGATCAGCTCGTCGTGATACTCGCCGTTGAAAAAGTTTTCTTTCCGCCGGACGCCTTCCTGCGTCATCCCGAGCGCCGCGTGCAACCGGCGGCTGCGCTCATTGAACGCGAAGACCGACGAACAAACCTTGTGCAGGTTGAGGCGGTTGAAGCCGTAGTCGAACAGCGCCATCGTCGCGTCCGCGCCGAAACCGCGTTCGCGAAATTCCTGCTCGAAGATGACCACGCCGAATGTCGCGAGACGGTTCTTCCAGTCGATGCCGAACAGGCTGGTGGTGCCGATGAAGCGTCCTTCCGGCGTCTCGATCGCCAAGACGATATCGTTGCGTCGCTCCGCCAGGCCGTCGAACCATTTTTCTTCTTCGGCTTCGCCCATCGGCAGGTAGCGGCGCAGATACTGCGTCACGTCCGGGTCGTTCATCGCCCGCACGCATTGGGCGAGATCGGTCTTTTTGTTCGGCGGCCGCAGCACCACGCCGCGCGGACCGCGCAGAAAGAGAACGCGCTTCTCTTCCGTCATGTCTATGCTCGGCTATTTCGGTTGTGACAGCTCAATGAGAATGCCGCCCGAACTCTTCGGGTGCACGAACGCGACCAGCTTATTGTGCGCGCCCGGCACCGGCTCCTGGTTAATCAGCGTCATGCCCTGCGCTTTGAGATGCGCGAGCGCGGCGCGGATGTCTTCCACCTCGAAGCAGATGTGGTGGATGCCCGGCCCGCGTTTCTGGAGCGCCTGGCCGACGGCGCCGGTCGGGTCGGTCGGCTCGAGCAGTTCGATGTTCGTTTCGCCCACCGGCAGAAACGCCACCTTCACTTTTTGCGCGGCCACTTCCTCGGCGTGCGCGACCGTCGTTTGCATGCCGGTCGTCCAGAACTTCAACGCCTCTTCGATGTTCGGCACCGCGATGCCGACGTGGTCGATCTTCTTCAGCATGATCCCTCCTAGAAGCGGTGGTTGAGGACCAGAATTTCCGTCGCCCCCGGCAACTTGCCGGCGACCAATTCGATTTCGTCCGCGCCGACGTTGCGCACGCGGTCCTTGCCCTGCGTGAACTTCGACACCTCGGCGATGGGGAAGCCGCACTTGTCGGTTTTGAAGTGCATCGGGATGACGATGGCCGGCTTGAGCTTGTTGACCACGTCCGTCGCCTGCAGATGATCGATGGTGTAGAAGCCGCCGACCGGCAACAGCAGCACGTCGACTTTGCCGATCTGCTTCGCCTGCGCGTCATTCAGCGGGTGACCCAGATCGCCGCAATGGCAAATCGTAACGCCCGAGACGGTGAACACGAAGATGCGGTTCTTGCCACGCTCCTTGCCGCCATTGGCGTCGTGAAAGACATCGACGGCGCGGAAGGCGATGCCTTTGACCGTTTTCGCGCCGGTCACCACGTCGAACGCGCCCTTGAAGCCGGCGGTGTAGTTGTGGTCGTCGTGGTCATGGCTGATCGTGACGATGTTCGGCCGGTCGGTGATCTGTTGGTAGCCGATGCCGCCGCCGAACGCGCCCGGCTGGTACGGATCGGTGACGATGATCGTGCCGTCGTCGGCGGTGATGGTGAAACTCGAGTGACCATTCCAACGAATCTTCATGACGCACCCCCTTATAA
>PMZC01000204.1 GCA_003170555.1 Deltaproteobacteria bacterium | reverse complement strand
CGCGGTGATGATCGAGCTTGGCGAAGTCGAGATCCTCATACGGCAGATCGTGCAGCTCGGCCAGCGCCGCGTCGAGATCGATTTCCTCCGCGGATAAACGCTCAAGCACGCGCCGAATCCATTGTTCGTGTTGCTTCATGTTTTTTCCTTTGGCGGCCGGCCGTGTTCGTAGCCGCGCCGCGCGAATTCGACTTCGCGCCCGCCGCGCAGCGCAACGGTGTGGTCGCCGGCGGTGATGACGCCGATCACCGTCAGCCCCGGCGCCTCGGCGCACAGCCAGTCGAGGCTCGTCGGGTGCAGGCAGCACAGCAGTTGATAGTCGTCGCCGAACGTCGCCGCCGTAAGCAGCGGATCGAGCCTGTCGCGGCTCAGCAGTTCGCGCGTCGCGGCGGTGAGCGGCAGCTTTTCCAGTTCGAGGCGCGCGCCCACGCCGCTCGCGCGGCAAAGCTGATCGAGGTCGCCGACCAGCCCGTCGGAGATGTCGATCATCGCCGTCGCGGCCTTCGCCAGTTTCGCGCCGATCGCCAGCAGCGCGACGGGGCGGCGATAGGCCCTGATCGCGTCCGCCGCGTTCGCCGGCGCCGGCGGATGTTGGAGCGCGTGCAACCCGGCCGCCGCCTCACCGAGCGGACCGGTGACCGCGACCAGGTCGCCCACCCGCGCTGCCGAACGCAGCACCGCGCGGTCGGTGTAGCCGACCACCGTGATGGTCGCGGCGAACGGGCCCGGCGTGGACACGGTGTCGCCGCCGGCGATCACGCACCCGTGCGCGCGCGCGCACTCGCCCAGGCCGCGGGCGAAGTTCATGAGCTCGTCGTCGGGAAATTCGTCGGGCAATTGCAACGCGAGCAGCGCCGCGATCGGCCGCGTCGGATCGGCGCCGCAAGCGGCCAGGTCGGACAACGCGACGGCCAGCGCACGCCAGCCGATGTCGGACCAGTCGATCAGCCGGTGGTCGAAATGCACGCCGTCGACCACGGTGTCGGTGCTGATCAGCATCGGGCCGTGCGGCTCGAGCAGCGCGCAGTCGTCGCCGACGCCCACCGGCACGCCCGGGTGGCGCGCGCCGAACAGCTCGGCCGCCCGCCTCAACCAGTCCGCCTCACGCATCGCTATTCCTTGGTCAGCGCCAGTTCCAGCACGTCATCCATCGACTTGACGAAATGCAGCGTCAGCTTGCGCCGGATCGCCGGCGGGATCGACACCACGTCCTTCTTGTTGCCCATCGGCAGCAGAATCGTGCTCTTGCCGGCGCGCTGCGCGGCAAGCACTTTTTCCTTGATGCCGCCGACCGGCAGCACCGTGCCGCGCACCGTGATCTCGCCGGTCATCGCCAGATCGGGCGCGGTGGCGCGCGCCAGCATCGCGCTGGTGACGGCGGTGGCCATGGTGATGCCCGCGGACGGGCCGTCTTTCGGAATCGCGCCGGCGGGCACGTGGATATGCAGATCGTGCGTGGAAAAGAAATCCTTGTCCACGCCGAACCGCGCCGCGCGGCTGCGGGCGTAAGTCAGCGCGGCCTGCGCCGATTCCTTCATCACCTCGCCGAGGTGGCCGGTCAGGGTGAGGCCGCCGCGGCCGTCGACGAACGCCGCCTCGATGTGCAGGATTTCGCCGCCGGCCGGCGTCCAGGCCAGTCCCGTCGCGACGCCGACGCGGCTGCCGCCGAGCTCGTCCTCGTCGCCGGTGAACAGCTGCGGGCCGAGATAGCCGGGCAGGTTGCCGATGGTGATGCGCACTTGCTTTAACTTGCGTTCGGCGATCTGCCGCGCCACCTTGCGGCACACCTTGCCGATGGTGCGTTCGAGATTGCGCAGCCCGGCCTCGCGCGTATAACCCGCGGCCATCTCTTCCATCGCCTTCTGCGACACGCCGATCTGGCGCGTCTTCAGGCCGTTCTGTTCGATCTGGCGCGGCAGCAGATAGCGGTAAGCGATTTTCAATTTCTCGTGCTGCGTGTAACCGGGAATTTCGATGATCTCCATGCGGTCGCGCAGCGGACCGGGGATCGGGTCGGACAGATTCGCCGTGGTGATGAACATCACCCGCGACAGATCGAACGGCACGTTCAGATAATGGTCGGAGAAGCTGTCGTTCTGCTCCGGGTCGAGCACCTCGAGCAGCGCGCTGGCCGGATCGCCGCGGAAGTCGGCGCCGAGTTTGTCGATCTCGTCGAGCATGAACACCGGGTTGTTCGAACCGGTTTGCTTGATCGACTGGATGATGCGGCCGGGCATCGCGCCGATGTACGTGCGCCGATGGCCGCGGATTTCCGCCTCGTCGCGCAGGCCGCCGAGCGACAAGCGAATGAAATTGCGGCCCATCGCGCGCGCGATCGAACGGCCGAGGCTCGTTTTGCCGACGCCCGGCGGTCCGACGAAACACAGGATCGGTCCTTTGCCCTTCGGCTTGAGCTTGCGCACGGCGAGAAATTCGCAGATGCGGTCCTTCACCTCGTCGAGCCCGAAGTGATCGGCGTCGAGGATGCGCCGCGCCCGCAAGACGTCGAGGCGGTCCTGCGTGCTCTTGGCCCACGGCACGCTGATCAACCAGTCGAGGTAGGTGCGGACGATCTGCGCCTCGGCGCTGTCGCCGTGCATGTGTTCGAAGCGCTCCAGCTCCTTGTCCGCGGTTTCCTTGACGGCCGGCGGCATCTGCGCGGCTTCGATCTGCTCTTTCAGTTGTTCGATTTCCTGCGCACGTTCGTCGGTCACGCCGAGTTCCGACTGAATCGCTTTCATCTGTTCGCGCAGGAAGTACTCGTGCTGGCTCTGGTTGATGTGGTCGCGCGCCGATTCGGTGATGCGCGCCTGCACGCGCAGCAATTCGGTTTCGCCGGTCAGCACCGTGACCAGATGCTGCAGCCGGTCGGACGGGTCGATCAGCTCGAGCACCGTTTGCGCGTCGGCGATTTTCATTTCGAGGTTGCTGGTCACCAGATCGGCGAGCCGGCCCGGCTGCAACGTCGATTCCACGGCCATCAGAAAATCGGGGTTCAGCGTCTTGCCGAGTTCGGCCATGGTCTTGATCTGCCCGCGCACGGCGCGCATCAGCGCTTCCTGTGTGACGTTCGGCGTCAGCTCGTCCTTTTCGGCGACCGGCGCGACCCGGGCGGTGATCACCGGCTGTTCGCTGACGATTTCCTCCATGCGCGCGCGGGTCAGGCCCTGCACCAACACGCGCAACTGGCCGTCGGGCTGCTTGACCATGCGCATGATCAGCACGACCACGCCCATCAGATAAAGGTCGGCCGCGACGGGTTCGTCGATATTGCCGTCCTTCTGCGAAACGACCAGCAGCAGGCGATCGCCGGCCATCGCGCGCTGCACGGCGTCCATCGAATGCGGGCGCCCGACCGACAGCGGAATGATGAGGTAGGGGAACACCACCACGTCGCGCAACGGCAGGACGGGCAGGATCTCCGGAATCGAAATCACTTCGTTGTTCGGTTCCACCGTCAACCTCGTCAATCGGTCGCGCGGCGAATCGGCACTTCGCGCACGCGGCCGCGCCGTTCGGCCATGCGGGGCAGACGAATGGTCAGCACGCCGTTCTTGTGCGTCGCGCCGGCCTGACTGGTGTCGACCGGGACGGGCAGATCGAGCGTGCGCTTGAACGGACCGAACGGCCGCTCGGCCAGCAAGTATCCTTGTGCGCAGTCCACCGGCGGCCGCGGGCGAAGGCCCTCGATCACCAGCGCTTCGCGCGTGAGGGAGATCTTCAAACTGTTCACGTCGACGCCCGGCAGATCGATCAGGTAAATCAACTCGCTCGCCGTCAGATACGTGTCGATGCAAACGCCGGTCGGCGGACCGGTCAGGTCCTTGCACTGCGTGAGTTGGTCCAGCGTGCGGACCAGTTGCGCGAGCTGCAGGCGAATCTGCACCAGATCGTCGTCACAACCCGGCTGCCCCATTATTGTTCCTCGGCCAGCGAATGAAGGTATTGCGTCACCTCGGCTAGTTTGCTCGTCTTCGCGAAGGGAGGCAAGCTCTGCAGGATCGTGCGGCCGTAGTTTTTGGTGCGCACGCGCGGGTCAAGCAGCGCGAGCACGCCGCGGTCCGTCGCGGTGCGGATCAACCGCCCGAGGCCCTGCTTGAGCGTGATGATCGCCGCCGGCAGTTGGTAGTCGCGGAACGGATTGCCGCCGGAGAGGCGGATGGCCTCCAGGCGGGCCTCCAACAGCGGTCGGTCGGGCACGCTGAACGGCAGCCGCGTGATGATCACGTTCTGCAAGGCGTCGCCGGGCACGTCCACCCCCTGCCAAAAACTGTCCACGCCGAAAAGCACCCCGCGCGGATTCTTCTTGAACCGCGCAAGCATCTGACTCCGCGGCAGACCCTCGGCCTGCGAGTACAAAGCGTAATCTTGCTCGATAAGCCATGGCGTCAGCGCCGCAGCCGTGCGCTTCATCATTTCGTAACTCGTAAAAAGCACGAACGCCCGGCCTTCGCTTCGTGCAACGTACCGGCGGATCATCTCCGTGGCCTGCCGCTCAAATGCCGGACCATCGCCGGTCGGATCGGGCATGCCCTCCGGTAAAATCAATTCCGCCTGCTTTTGGTAATCGAACGGGCTGCCCAGGCAAG
>PMZC01000004.1 GCA_003170555.1 Deltaproteobacteria bacterium | reverse complement strand
CGGCGTCATCGTCGGGCGTGGTGTCGTCATCGGGCGTCGTGTCGTCGTCGGCGTCGTCATCCGCATCGTCGTCGACCGGCGGCTCGCCGGTGTCGTCGTCTCCGTTCCCGCGCGCCGATTCCCCGCTATTGCCGCCGCCGCCGCACGCCGTGAGCGCGACGAGCAGCGCCAGCAAGACAATCCACCACTTCATGATGCAGCCCTCCGCCGACGTTCATGTTATTTTCGAATAGTCGCCGGGACGTGTCAACGGATATCGCGCGGCCGGCCGAGTAGAAACGGAAAGCGCGTGTTGACCAGCCAGATCACCGGAATGCAAAACGCCAGCGAACCTGCGGCGTAGAACACGCTCCAGCCGAGCGAGCCCGCCGTCGTCGCCACCGGAATGCGCAGCACGAATTGCACCAGGCCTTTGGTCAGCGACGAGCCGATCGTGTGCGCGGCCAGAATGACCAGCGTGTTGCGGCCGCAGTATTCGAGCAACGCGTTCGCGCCCAGCCGCCGCGCCAGCACGAAGTAAAACGCGATGCCGGCGAAAGCGGCGAGGAAAAATAAAAAGTAATTACCCATGTGCTGGCTGTTCATATTCACCGGGCCGTTGCGCGAAATGAAAATCATCTGCAGCACGAACGCGACCACCAGCAGCTCGACGCCGCGCCGCTGGTCGAGCGCGAAGTCCGCGGCGAGCCGGCGGCGCACCAGATGTCCCGCGCCGTAGAACACGATCGCGGTGAAAGCGACGTCGAGTCCCCACGGCAACGGGAACGGAACGAACCGCGCGTCCAATCGGCCCAGCAGCGAGAAGCCGACCAGCGCGACGATGACGCCGGTCGCGCTCCAGCCGCGGCGATGAATCCAGGCGAAGAGCGCGTCGGTCATCAGCAGGCACGGCAGAAACCACAGCGGCACGTTGTGCAGCATCCAGTGCCCCTGCCCGCTGCCGTACGGAATGCCGACCAGCGGCTGCCACCAGCGCACATCGGGCGTTGCGTCGACGCCGTAATGCCGCCCGACGAAAAACCAGAACGGATACGTCAGAATCGAAAACCAGAAGTACGGTACGGCCAACGTGCGCCAGCGGCGGCGCAAAAACGCGGCGTAGTCCAGCGGCGCGTCAGTCGGGAAAAGATAGCCCGAAATGAAGAACCACAGCGGCACGTGAAACGAAAAGAGATAAACCTTCAGCGACGGCCCGGCGTCTTGATGGCTGAACACGACCAACAAAATGGCCAGGCCGCGCAGCGTGTCGATCCAGTGGATGCGTTCTTTCATTTCAAAACACCCGCTGCTCGCGCGTTTCGCGCGGCGACCAGCCCGCGGCGGAGCGGTCATCGCGCACGGCGACGACGTAACCTGTTTCGCCGCGCCACAAGCGGTTCGCCCACCACGCCATTATCNNCGCCGCCGGCCGCCAGCCGGTCGCGCGCAACGCGGAAGCCAGCAGAGCGCGCGTGAACAAAATACGACGACGCGGTTGATCGAGCCCGGCCCACTGCGGGGCGGCCACGTTCGCCAGCGTGCTGTCGAGCCACGCCGCGCGCACCACCAGCACGCCGTCGCGCTTCAATCGTTCGCGCAGCGCGCGCAGATCGGCCAGCGGATCGATGCTCGTTTCCAAATCGGCCAGCACGATCGCGTCGTATTCCGCCGGCGGNNAGATGCTGCAGATCGTCCGCGACCTCCGTTCGCCAACCGAGCGCCGCCCAGCCGGCGTCGTCGACGCCGATCGCCAGCAGCCGCTTCCCCTCGCCCGCGAACGCCAGCGGGTGCGCGCGCCCGCCGACCAGCGCGAGGCGCAGCCCGCTCCACCGCGCCGCGATGAAACGCGGCCAGCCGATCTCGCCCGGGCCGGGGCGATTGTCCGCCCACCAATTAAGGCGCGTGCGCAGATGGCGCTGCGTGCGGTCGTCGCCCACGCTGTCGACCAACTGCGGACGCGGCCGGTCGCCGCTTGCGCGTTCGATGACGTGCGGCTCTTGGCGCAGCAACGCGCAACTGTCGCAATGCGCGAGGCGATAGCTGCCGTCCTGAGCCGCCACCGTCCAGAGCGGCGTCGAGCGCGGTTCGCCGCACAGCGGGCAGGCGCCGCTCGCGGTCGGCAGCAAGGTGGCCGCGGGCGTCGCCGCCAGTTCCTCGCGAATGAGCAGGCGGCGATGGAAGTACAGCGTGCCGATCATGTAAACGCCGCTCGCCGTGCGCGCCAGCAGCGTCGTCCAAATCGCGCCGAACACGCCCCACCGCCAGATGAACAGCGGCAGCAGCACGATGATCGCCAGCGGCCGCACGACGTTCACCCAGTAATACGTCGCGTGGAAGCGCTCCTGGCTGAGGTAGTACGTTTCCAGATAGATCAGCGCGACCGCGACGAGCGACGACCACGTCTGCCACTGCGCCAGCGGCACCGCCTCGCGGTATTTGGGGAACAGCCAGTGCATCAGCGGCGGCAGCGCCAGCGTCGCGGCCACGCCCATCGCCACGAGCGCCAGCGACAGCGGAATCACGCGCGCGAAAAAGCGCCGCGCCACGCTCGCGCCCGACACCCGCACCGCACGCGGAAACAGCAGCTTGTTCATAAACACGCCGATGTTGCGCACCGGGTCGGTCAGGCGCATCGACAGTTCGTAGCCCGCCATCACTTCGAGGCCGAGCGCGCTGCCGATGATGATCCGGTCGAGCTGGAACGCGGTTCCGCCGATGATGCCCACCAGGCTCAGGTTCCAACCGAAGCGGCTGAAGTCGTCGTCGACGCGCTTGTTGGTCAGGAAAAATTTTTGCAGGAACACGTAACTCAGAATGTGCAGCAGGCCGCGCGCGCCCATGTTCGCCGCCAGGATCGCGAGGAACGGCATGCGCGTGACCAGCGCGGTGACGGTCGCCGCCGCCACGCCGATGGTGATCGTCGCGTGCACGATGAGGAACACGCCGAAGCGCTGCATGCCGAACAGCACGCTGCGGTAGTCGTCGAGCGCGTAGGTCAGCGGAAACAGCGCCGAGGCCACGATCGCGCCCTTCGCCTCGGTGGTGCGGCCGAAGGCGAAGAGGATCATCGAGATGACGAGCAGGATCGCGCTGGAGACGCCGCCCGCGGCCAGCCGCTGCCGCACGCCTTTTGCGTACGCGCCGTGGAAGCCGCGCGCCGCCGAGCGCTGAATCGCCTGGCTGACGCCGGGCAGCGTGACCAGGGTCAGCCAGTTGGCGAGGGCCAGCACGTAGCCGTACGCGCCGTACACCGTTTTCGGCACGAAGTGCGAGAAGCACCACGTCGTCACCAGGCCGCACGCGGCCATCACCGCCTGATCGGTCGCCAGCAGCGCCGCACCGGAGAAGTAATAGTCGAGATCGAAGTCGAAGCGCTTGGCGAGGCGGCGGATCATCGGCGCACCTCGCGCAGCGCGGCGTCGATGGCGTCGGCGTAGTGCTCGATGTCGTAATGCGCGCGTACGTGCGCCGCGGCCGCGCGGCCCAGCCGGTCGCACAAGCCCGCATCGTCCATCAGCGTCGAGATCGCGCGGGCCAGCGCGGGCACGTCGCCCGGCGGGACGAGCAGACAATTCTCGCCGTCGCGCAAACCGTAACCGTCGTCAATCGCCCGCGTGCGCGAAACGATCACCGCCTTGCCCGCGGCCATCGCCTGCAGCAGGCTGATCGTCGCGCCGGTGTACAGGTTTTGCCGCACGGGCAGAATCACAAACGGCGCCGCGGCGAGGCGATCGCGCAGTTGATCGATCGGTTCGGGCGGCGGCAGCGCGACGTTGCGCGGGATCGCCAGGCCGCGCAGCACGTCGGGATTGGCGACCACCTCGACGATTTCGTCCAGCCCCGCGACCGCCGCGAACAGCGTCGGCCAATCGCGGCGATGATCGAACCCGAACGACAGCGGACGCGGCGACAGCTTCACCGCCTCGCGCGCGAAGAATTCCGTCTCCACGCCGAACGAAACGAAGCGCAGGCGCTCGGGGCGCAGCGCGAACATGCGCGACAACGCGTCGACCTCGGATAGCGCGTAGGCCAGCACGCGATCGGCATGGCGCAGCAGGCGACGGTACAGCGTGAAGATCGGCCCGCGTTCGTCGGCGAAACTTTCGGCCAGTCCGATGGACGCGTAGACGACCGGCGTAGTTTCGAGGCCCAGCTCCTTGAGCAGCAGCACCGGCAGGCCCGAGCTGTCGGCCGTGGCGAAGACGACGTCCGCCGCGCGCAGCCGGTCGCGCAGCCGCCACGCCTGCTTCAGATGAAAGCCGGTGCGCCGGCCGCCGCGGCTGAGCAGGTCGTCCAGCGCCTTGAGCCAGCGGCCGCCCGGATAATCGGCGAAGCCGTCGTCGGTGAGGTCGATCTCCCACCCGCGCCGCCGCAGCGCGCGCAGGCCGTACAGCAACTCGTCGGGACAGCGCCCGGCTTCGGCGTCGGCCAGCCGCTCGGCGCGCGGCCGGTTGTACAGCATCAACAACCGCGGCATCGCCGGCTCCTTCGCGCGCTCGCCGCGAGCAGTTCGATTTCGCGCGTGAGCAAACGGTCGAGGTCGTACTGTTCGACCGCCGTACGCCGCGCATTTTCGCCGAGACGCGTCGCCAGCGCCGGATCATCCAGCACGCGCTCGATCGCCGCGCGAAAACTCGCGTCATCAGATTCCGCCAGCAGGCCGTTTTCGCCGTCGACGATCACATCGACGATGCCCGGCGCGCGCGCGCCCACGCACGGCAGCCCCGACGCCATCGCTTCAAGCAGCGCCTTCGGGTGGCCCTCGACGCGGCTGGGCAGCACGAACAGATCAGCCCGCGCGTGCAGCGCCGGCAATTGCTCGTGCGGCACGACGCCGGTCAATTCCAACTCGACGCCGAGCGCGTCCGCCTGCGCGCGCAACGCCGCGGCCTGCTCGCCTTCGCCGACGCAAACCAGCCGCACGCGGTCGCGCAGCGGCGCCAACGCTTCGAGCGCGAGCGGCAGATTTTTCTGTGCGGTGAGCCGTCCGACGAACAGCGCCGTCGCTTTGCCCGCGCGCGGCAGACGCGGCGTCGGCTGGAACGCGGACAGATCGACGCCGTTCGGCAGCAGCACGATCTTCTCGTCGGCGACGATGCCGCGCACGTGCTCGCGCAAGGTCGGCGTGGTGACGATCACGCGATCCGCCAGCCGCAGCGCC
>PMZC01000320.1 GCA_003170555.1 Deltaproteobacteria bacterium | reverse complement strand
GTGTCGCTGTCGAGCGAGCCGGGGCTGGGGACGGTGCTGCACGGCGAAATGCGCCTGAGCCACCGCGAACGAAAGCCGCTGGGCGATCTGGTCGAAACGGCGATCAGCCTGATCATGGGCGCACCGGGCGTCGATTGGGTGCTGGTGCACGAGAAGATTCGCGCCGGCGGCGACGTGCGGCGGATGCGCGTCGACACCGAGGCGCTGCGGCGGCGCATCGGCGACATGCCGCTGGCCCATCCGGAAGTGATCCGCAACCTGCTGCGCGACCTGCGCGAGCAGGAAACGAAGCTGGGGTAGAGAATCGGCCCCTCACCCCCGGCCCCTCTCCCACGAAGGGGAGAGGGGAGTTCGCTGCGACGGCCCCCCTTCTCCCCTCGGTGGGAGAAGGGGTTGGGGGATGAGGGGCGATAAACAGTCCGGGACTCTGATCCTGGGAAAAAGAAAGGACGAATTTGAGTTTCTGGCTCGCTTTGTTGATCGCGATGGCCAAGCTGCTGGTGCTGATGGCGCTGTTCCTCGCGGCCACCGCGTATAACACGCTGTACGAACGCCGCGTGGTGGCGCCGATCCAGCAGCGCATCGGCCCCAACCGCGCCGGGCCGTGGGGGCTGCTGCAACCGATCGCCGACGCGGTCAAGCTTTTCTTCAAAGAAGACATCGTCACCGCGCGCTCCGAAAAGTTTCTCTATCTGCTGGCGCCGATCATCGCGGTGAGCTGCGCGCTGCTCTACATCGTGGCCGTGCCCTTCGGCCCCGAGATTCCCGGCCTGCAGAACGCGCCGTCGGCCTGGAACAAATTCTCGATGCTCGACCTGAACGTCGCGGTGCTCTACACCTTCGCCGTCAGTTCGCTCGCGGTGTACGGCGTGCTGCTCGGCGGCTGGGCGGGCAACAGCAAGTATTCGCTGCTCGGCGGCATGAGGTCCGGCGCGCAGATGATCTCGTACGAAATCGCGATGGGCCTGTCGATCATGCCCGCGGTGATGAGCGCCGGCAGCCTGAGCCTGCACGACATCGTCGCCGCGCAGCATGACATGTGGAACGTGCTGCGACTGCCGTGGGGGCCGGTCGGCTTTTTCATTTTCATGATGGCCATGCTCGCCGAAGCGAACCGCGCGCCGTTCGATCTGGTCGAGGCCGAGCAGGAACTCGTCGGCGGCTACCACACCGAATACAGTTCGATGAAGTTCGGCGCGTTCTTCGTCGCCGAGTACGGCAACCTGATCACGGTCTCCGCGCTGATCGTCACGTTCTATCTCGGCGGCTGGCAGGGATTGCCGTTTATCAATCTCGGCCTGCCGGCGTGGCTGAGTCCGTGGCTCGGGCTGGTGTGGTTCGGCCTCAAGACGCTGATCCTCGTCGCCGCGCTGATCTGGATTCGCTGGACCTTCCCGCGGCCGCGCTACGACCAGCTCATGGGTTACGGCTGGAAGATTTTCTTTCCGCTGGCGCTGGCCAATCTGTTCGTCGCGGGCCTGCTGATGTACGTCGGCCAGCGGCTGGGCATCGGGTACTTCGGGTAAGGAGAAGGCGTGGGCAAGCTCGACAAATTTCTGCTCACCGACCTGTTCAAAGGGTTGATGCTGACCCTGAAGTACGCGTTCAAGAAACCGATCACCTATCAATATCCGGAAGTGCGCCGGCCGATCGAACCGCGCTACCGCGGCCGCCACCGGCTGACGCTGCACGATGACGGCTCGGTGCGTTGCGTGGCGTGCGGCCTGTGCGCGGCGATCTGCCCGTCGCAGTGCATCACCATCGAACCGATGGAAGGACCGGGCGGAAAACGAATGCCGCAGGTCTACGAAATCGAAATCGGCCGCTGCGTCTTCTGCGGCTTCTGCGCCGAGGTCTGCCCGTTCGACGCGGTCGTGCTGACGCAGGAGTTCGAAATGGCGACGACCGACAAGAGCACGCTGCTTTTCGACCAGCAGACGCTGCGCGAAAAACCGCGAGGGTGAGCATGGCGTATCAGGCGCTCTACATTCTCTTCGCCCTGGGCGCGCTGTTCGGCGGCGTCAACGTGGTGGCGCGCCGCAATCCGGTCAACAGCGCGATCGGCCTGCTGTTCACCTTCATCTGCATCGCGGCGCTGTACATTCTGCACGGCTCACCGTTCCTGGCGATGATTCAGATCATCGTTTACGCCGGCGCGATTCTCATTCTCGTCGTCTTCACCGTCATGCTGCTGGCGTTGCGCGATCCCGGGAAGGGCCTGGCGAAATTCTTCACCGTGCCGCAGAAATTGTTCGCGCTGTTCGGCGCGGCGCTGCTCGGCGGCGAGATGTTTTACCTCGCCTGGCACGCGCTGGCCGGCGTGGCCGCCCCGGGCGACGCCGATCTCGCCACGCTGTCGCAGCCGGCGACGTTGGCGCAGGCGCTGTTCGGCAAGTTCCTGCTGCCGTTCGAAGTGGCGAGCGTGCTGCTGCTGGCGGCGATCGTCGGCGCGGTCGCCCTCACCCGCCGCCCGAAAGGCACGGCCGCGATGATCGACGCGCCGCATCCCGACGAGCAAGGAGGCCCGCGATGATTCCGGTCAGTCTGCCGCTCGCGACCGGCGCGGTGCTTTTCGCCCTCGGCGTTTTCGGCGTGCTGGTGCGCCGCAACGCGATCGTCATTTTCATGTGCATCGAACTGATGCTCAACGCGGTCAACCTCACGCTGGTCGGCCTGTCGAGCCAACTCAAGTCGGTCGACGGCCCGATCTTCGTCATGTTCGTGATGGCCGTCGCCGCCGCCGAAGCCGCGGTGGGGCTGGCGATCATCATCGCGTTGTACCGGCGCAAGCAGACGGTGGACGTTTCCCACTTCAACATCTTGAAAGGCTGAGTCGATGGCCCATTGGCTGTTCCTGATTCCGCTGCTGCCGTTGCTCGGCGTAATCGCGAACGGCCTGCTCGCGCCGCGGCTGTGGCCCGGGAAGGATCGCCCGGTCGGCATCATCGGTTCGGCGACGGTGTTGGGGAGCTTTCTGCTCGGCCTCGCCGCGTTCGTCCAACTGGCCGCGCGCGCGCCGGCGAAGCGGGTGATGGTGAACGAGCTGTTCCGTTGGATCACCGTGCCGCCGCTCGACGTGCGTGCGACTTTCGTGCTCGACCAACTCAGCGCGGTGATGGTGCTGGTGGTCAGCGGCGTCGGCTTCCTGATTCACGTCTACTCCATCGGCTACATGCACGGCGACCGCGGCTTCCGCCGTTTCTTCACCTACCTCAATCTGTTCGTCTTCGCGATGCTGGTGCTCGTGCTCGGCGGCAACTTCCTGGTGATGTTCGTCGGCTGGGAAGGCGTCGGGCTGTGCTCGTATTTGCTCATCGGCTACTACTACGAAAAGAAGAGCGCGGCCGACGCGGGCAAGAAAGCGTTCGTGGTCAACCGCATCGGCGACTTCGGCTTTCTGCTGGCGATCCTGCTGGTGTACTGGCATTTCGGCACGCTCGACTTCGCGGTCGTCGCGCACAAGGCGCCCGCGGCGAGCAAGGAGTTGGTGCTCGCGATCACGCTGCTGCTCTTTCTCGGCGCGACCGGCAAGAGTGCGCAAATTCCGCTCTACTTCTGGCTGCCCGACGCGATGGAANNGCCACGATGGTCACCGCCGGCGTGTACATGGTCGCGCGCACGCATTTCCTTTACGACCTCGCGCCGCTGTCGCAGGCCGTCGTCGCCTCGGTCGGTTGTCTGACCGCGTTTTACGCCGCCAGCATCGCGTTCGCGCAGCGCGATCTGAAGCGCATTCTCGCCTACTCGACGATCAGCCAGCTCGGCTACATGTTCGTCGGCGTGGGGCTGGGCGCGTACGCCGCCGGCATCTTCCATTTGATGACCCACGCGTTTTTCAAGGCGCTGCTCTTTCTCGCCGCCGGCAGCGTGATGCACGCGCTGCACGGCGAACTCGACATCTACAAAATGGGCGGCCTGCGCAAACAACTGCCGGTCACTTTCTGGACGTTCCTGCTCGCGACCATCGCCATCGCCGGCATTCCGCCGTTCGCCGGCTTCTTTTCGAAGGACGAAATCCTCTGGAACGCGTTCTCGAAACATCTGGCGGGCGTGCCGCACGGCTGGAACGTCGCGCTTTACACGCTTGGTCTGCTGACCGCCGGCATGACCGCGTTCTATATGTTCCGCGCCGTGCTGCTCGCCTTCTTCGGCGCGAGCCGCATGGACCCGGAAGTCGAAGCGCACGTGCACGAGAGCCCGCGCGTGATGACCACGCCGCTCATCGTGCTCGCGGTGTTGTCGATCGTCGGCGGATTCGTCGGCGTGCCGCACGTGCTCGGCGGCGGCGGGCGATTCGGCGCCTGGCTCGCGCCGCTGCTCGGCGGTGAGGCCGCGGCGGAGCATTATCCGCCTCAACTCGAGCTGACGCTGATGGTGCTGTCGGTCGGCGTCGCGGTGGTCGGCATCTTGCTGGCGTTGCTCTTTTATCGCCAGCGCACCGAACTGCCCGCGCGCGTTGTCGCCGCGATGCCGCGACTGCACCGCGTGGTCTGGAACAAGTATTACGTCGACCAGCTCAACGACTGGGCGGTGGTGAACCCGGTCAAGCGCGTGTCGACGAATTTCCTGTGGGGCTTCGTCGACACGTGGATCATCGACGGCGCGGTCAACGGCGTGGCGTGGCTGGCGAAGGCGTGCGGGCGCGTGTTCGCGCGGATGCAGACCGGCCGGATCTACACCTACGCCACTTTCATCTTGTTCGGCGCGCTGATTTTGCTGGGCATCGCGTTCTGGCGCGGATAGGGAACTGATGTCGTTTCGCCTGATCTCGCTGATCATCTTTTCGCCGGCGGCGTTCGCCGTCGCGCTGCTCTTCGTGCGCCGCGAGAAGGAAGAACTGCTGCGGCGGATCGCGCTCGGCGGCAGCCTGCTGACCTTCGTGCTGAGCCTGCCGCTCTATTGGCTCTATCGCCCGACGCTCGAAAGCGTCGAGTCGCTCTGGCTGCGCGAAACGTCGCTGCATTGGATCGAAGCATGGGGCGTGCGGTACGCCGTGGGCGTCGACGGCATCAGCCTTTTCCTCGTGCTGCTCACCACGTTTCTCACGCCGCTGTGCGTGCTGGCTTCGTGGCGGTACATCAAAGACCGCGTGAAGGCGTACCTGATCAGCTTCCTGCTGCTCGAAGCGGCGATGCTCGGCACGTTCTGCGCGCTCGATCTCTTTCTGTTCTACGTGTTCTGGGAAGCGATGCTCGTGCCGATGTACCTGATCATCGGCGTGTGGGGCGGGCCGCGACGCATTTACGCGGCGGTGAAGTTCTTCATCTATACGATGGTCGGCTCGGTGCTGATGCTCGCGGCGATTCTGGTCACGTACTTCAGCCTGCCCGAGTCGTCGCGCACGTTCGATTTGTTCCAGTGGTATCGCATGGCGATCGCGCCGGAGTTGCAGGTCTGGTGCTTCCTCGCCTTCGCGCTGGCCTTCGCGATCAAAGTGCCGATGTGGCCGTTCCACACGTGGCTGCCCGACGCGCACGTGGAGGCGCCGACGGCGGGCTCGGTCATTCTGGCCGGCGTGCTGTTGAAGATGGGCACGTACGGCTTCGTGCGCTTCGCCATGCCGTTGTTCCCCGAGGCCGCGCTCAAGTTCGCGCCGCTGTTCGCCGGGCTGGCGGTGATCGGCATCGTTTACGGCGCGCTCGTGTCGCTGGCGCAGAAGGACGTCAAGAAGCTCGTCGCCTACAGTTCGGTCAGCCACCTCGGCTTCGTCATGCTCGGCCTGTTCGCTTTCAATCTGCAGGGCTCGTCCGGCGCGGTGCTGCAGATGGTGAACCACGGCCTGTCCACCGGCGCGCTGTTCTTGCTCGTCGGCGTGCTTTACGAACGGCGGCACACGCGGATGATCGCCGACTTCGGCGGCCTCGCGCGCGTGATGCCCGCGTTCAGCGCGATCTTCATGATCGTCGCGCTGTCGTCGATCGGCCTGCCGGGCACCAACGGTTTCATCGGCGAATTCCTGGTGCTGCTCGGCGCGTTCGAGCGTTGGCTGCCGCTGACCGTGGTTGCGGCGACGGGCGTGATTCTCGCCGCCTGCTACATGCTCTGGATGGTGCAGCGCGTGTTCTTCGGCGCCGTGACGCACGAGGAAAATAAGGCGCTGCCTGACCTCAACCTGCGCGAGTGGGCGTATCTGCTGCCGATCGTCGTGCTCATTTTCTGGATCGGCATCTTCCCCAACACGTTCCTGGGCAAGATGGGGCCGAGCCTCGATCACTGGCTGACGCAAATCAAACCGGCGGCTGTCGCGCTGCTGCACGGGGTCGCGCGATGAACGACCTGAGCTTCGCGCTGTTCTCGCCGCCGCTGCTGGTGCTCTACGGCATCCTGATGGTGCTGCTGGCCGAGATCATCGCGCCGAACCGCGCCGAGGCGAACGTGCGCGCGCTGTCGCCGGTGATCTCGCTGCTCGCGCTGCTCTTCGCGCTGGTCGTCGTCGTCACCCGTTGGAGCGGCGCGACGAGCGCGACGGGCTTCTCCGGCATGGTCACGCTCGACCGCTTCGCGCTGTTCGCGATGGCCGTGCTGTGCGTCGCCGGATTGCTCGCGGTGCTGTCGGCGTGGTCGTACCTGCGCACGGTCGGCGAAGACCACGGCGAGTACTACGCGCTGCTGCTCGCGGCCGTGTTCGGCGGCATGGTGATGGTCGGCGCGGCCGACTTGCTGATGATCTTCCTCGGCCTGGAAATCCTGTCGATCAGCGTCTACGTGCTGGCCGGCTTCTTGCGCCGCCGCGACGAATCGGGCGAAAGCGCCGTGAAATATTTCTTCCTCGGCGCGTTCTCGACCGGCTTCCTGCTCTACGGCATCGCGCTGCTGTTCGGCGCGAGCGGTTCGACCAGCCTCGCCGCCCTCGCCGCCGCGCCCAAAAGTCTGCTGCTGTCGGTCGGACTGGCGCTGCTGCTCGTCGGCTTCGGTTTCAAGATCGCCGCGTTCCCGTTCCACGTCTGGACGCCCGACGTTTACCAGGGCGCGCCGAGCCCGGTCAGCGGCTTCATGGCCGCGGCGGTGAAAGCGGCCGCGTTCGCCGCGCTGCTGCGCGTGCTCGTCGCGCTGTACGAACCGCTGCGCGAGCAGTGGGTGTTCATCGTCTACTACCTGGCCATCGGCACGATGATCTTCGGCAACGTCGCCGCGCTGGTGCAGCAGAACATCAAGCGGATGCTGGCCTACTCGTCGATCGCGCACGCGGGCTACATTTTGGTCGGCGTCGCCGCGATGTTGCGCGAGCCGCAAGCGGGAGCGAGCGCCGCGCTGCTTTATCTGCTGATTTACTCGCTGGCGACCGTCGGAGCCTTCGCCGTGGTCGCGCATTTGTCGCGCGCGGCAGGAGACGCCGATTCGCTCGAGGCCTATCGCGGACTCGGGCGGCGGCATCCGTGGCTCGCCGTCGCGCTGACGTTGTACCTGCTCAGCCTCGCCGGCATCCCGCCGCTGGTCGGCTTCTGCGGCAAGTTCGCGCTGTTCGCCGCCGCGATCAAAGCCGGGCTGGTCGAACTCGCGATCGTCGGCGTGCTGACCAGCGCGCTCTCGGTCTACTATTACATCCGCGTCATCTATCTGATGGTCATGGCGGAAGCCGAGGAAGGCCGGCCGGCCGCGACCGCGCTCGTCGCCGACTGGCCCGGCCGCGCCGCGCTGATCGTGACCGCCGTGCTGGTGCTCGTGCTCGGCGTCGCGCCGATGGCGATCATCGCCTGGGCCGGCCAGGGCGCGGCGATGCTGTTGGGAAAATGAGGACGATCCTTCTGATCGTCCGATTCGGGGGCGTATGGCAATACGCCCCTNNGTAGGGGCGTATTGCCATACGCCCTACAAGTTGTTAAAGGCAAATACGAGATTCGCCCGATTTGATGAGATGCACCGGCGTAGGGGCGTATTGCCATACGCCCCGAACGCGAGGAGAACGCAATGGCCAACATCCATCTGCCGCGCAAGTTCGTCAGCAAGTACCCGCACAAGTTCGGCGCCGGCAAGAAACGGTTCCTGAGCGGGAAGCGCATTCTGCCCAAGCCGATCACCGGCAAGGAAAAACTCGACGAACTGATCGACCGCACGTTCCTCGCGTACAACGCCGCGCGGCTCGGCGACGCCTGCCGGCTGTTCACCGAAAAAATGCTGGGCGCGAACGTGACGGTCGGCATGAGCCTCGCCGGCGCGCTCACCCCGGCCGGCCTCGGCGCGAGCGTCGTCATTCCGCTGATCAAAGCCGGCTTCGTCGATTGGATCGTCGCCACCGGCGCGAATCTCTATCACGACCTGCACCACGCGCTGAACTTCCCGCTCTACCGCGGCTCGCCCTACACTAACGACCGCGAGCTGCGGCGCGTCGGCGTCGTGCGCATCTACGACATTCTGCTCGACTACAACACGGTGCTCATGGCGACCGACGATATCCTGCGCAAGATTCTGCGGCAGCCCGAATTCCAAAAAGAGATGGGCACGGCCGAGTTGCACTATCTGCTCGGCAAGTACTGCGCCGCGTTCGAAAAGGAGTTGGGACTGAAAGACGTCTCGATGCTCGCGGCGGCCTATCGCGCGGGCGTGCCGTGCTTCTGCCCTTCGCCGGGCGACTCGACCATCGGCATGAACGTCGCCGGCCTCGAGCTCGAAGGCAGCAAGCTGCGCGTCAACCCGTCGATCGACGTGAACGAAACGACGGCCATCGTGCTCGACACCAAGCAGCGCGGAAAAAAGAGCGCCGTGTTTCTCGTCGGCGGCGGCTCGCCGAAAAATTTCACGCTGCAGACCGAGCCGCAGATTCAGGAAGTGCTGCGCATCAAGGAGATGGGGCACGATTTCTTTTTGCAGTTCACCGACGCGCGCCCCGACACCGGCGGCCTGTCCGGCGCGACGCCGAGCGAGGCGGTGAGCTGGGGCAAGATCGATCCGAACCAATTGCCCGACGCGATCGTCTGCTACCTCGATTCCACCGTCGCCGCGCCGCTGCTGACGCACTACGCGCTCTCACGCCACCGCCCGCGCAAACTCAAGCGGCTGTACGACCGGCGCCCGAAGCTGATGGAACTGGTGCGACGCGAATACCGCGCGCATCACAAGAGGAATGATTGAGCCGATGGCAAGATACCCAGGATTGAAAATCCTGGGCTAACGACTCTCGCCCACTTAGCGGGCGACTTCCGGAAGCGCCCGTTTCACGGGCGCGAGTAAATAGCCCAGGGTTTCTAACCCTGGGCAGACTAGAAGACGGAGAGTCACGACATGATCCCATTGAAGCAATTACGGAAGCTGGCCGAGGAACACGGCACGCCGCTGTTCGTGGTCGATCACGACGAGGTGCGCCGTAACTATTTCGAATTCAAGCGCCACCTGCCGCGCGTGCAAGCCTACTACGCGGTCAAGGCGAATCCCGACCCGGCCATCGTCAAGACGCTGTACGACGCCGGCGCGAGCTTCGACGTGGCGTCGTTCCCCGAGTTCCTGATCGTCCACGAAAACATCAAGCGCCTGCCGGCCAGGGTGCGGCAGGATTACATCTGGGACAAAATCATTTACGCCAACCCGATCAAGGCCGTCGACACGCTGGCGCAGCTCGATCCGTACAAGCCGCTGGTCACCTACGACAATCACGAAGAGATCAACAAGATGGCCTGCTGCGCGCCGCACGCCGGGCTGGTGTTGCGCATTCAGGTGCCGAACACCGGCTCGATGGTCGAGCTGTCCTCGAAGTTCGGCGCGGCCCCGGGCGACGCGGTCGACCTGATCGAAGCGGCGCGCGCGGCGGGCTTCGTCGTCGAGGGCCTGAGCTTCCACGTCGGCAGCCAGGCGACCAACTTCGACAACTATATCCAGGCGCTCGGCATCGCGGCCGACATCTTCCACGAGGCGCGGCTGCGCGGCCACGACAAGATGAATCTGCTCGACATCGGCGGCGGCTTTCCCGCGCCGTACGACGCGTCGGTCAAGCCGTTCGGCGTGCTGGCGCGGCTGCTGCGCAAGGAAATCGACCGGCTGTTCCCGAAGGACATCGAGATCATCGCCGAGCCGGGGCGCTTCATGGTCGCGACCGCGGCGACGCTCGTGGTCAAGGTCATCGGCAAAGCGACGCGCGACGGCAAGCCGTGTTACTACGTCGACGACGGCCTCTACGGCACGTTCTCCGGCATTCTGTTCGACCACTGCCAGTACCACCTCGACGCGTTCAAGAAGGGGCGCAAGGAAATCTGCTCGGTCTTCGGCCCGACCTGCGACGCGCTCGACACCATCTCGCGCGCCGAATACCTGCCGAACCTCGCGCTGGGCGATCTGCTCTACTCGAAGAACATCGGCGCGTACTCCAACGCCTCGGCCACCGATTTCAACGGCTTCCCCAGAGCGAAGGTCGTGCATGTGAATCGGTAGGGGCTAGGGTCTGGGGGCTAGGGTCTGGGGGCTAGGGTTTCTGTAGGAGCGCCTTTCCAGGCGCGATCGTTCTGCACGGTCTTTTCGCCGGTTGTCCTCGTCGATTGATTCGCCGAATCGCGGTTGATATAGTCGCGCGCATCCGTGCTTCCATCGGCGAAAAGAGAATTTCAATGAGCACCGACCGCGACGCCCGCATCACGATGGTCGTGGTGGCCTTGCTCTTCGGCATTCTCAGTTGCTCGTTCGCCTTGAAAATCTCCATTGAAGAATGGCCGACGTTTGACCAGGTGATCAAAGGCAAGGCTCTGCTGCCGTTTCAGCATCGCGTCCTGGCGCCCTGGATGATCGAGGGGATTCACCGGGCGATCGGGGGACAGGAGTCGCTGCCGCTGTCGGCCGCGATTTTCTATGCGCTCACCCTGACCGTTCTTTTCTATTGCTACTACTGGTTCCTGCGGCGGTATTTCGATCACCTTTTCTCGTTGCTGGCGGCCGTGCTCCTGTTGCTTTCGATCCTGATCGGCTGGCTGGTCTTCGTCAACATCAATGATTTGCCGCTACACGGTGCGCGTTATCCGTTCGACGTCACCGGGGTGCTGTTCTTCGTGCTGCTGGCGCACGCGGCGGTGAAAGATCGCCTGGGGCTTTGGTACTTCCTGCTCGCCATCGCCACGCTGAACCGGGAGACGATCGTCGTGCTGGTTCCGTTTCTCGGCCTTCTGCTTTGGACGCGCCGCGGATTCAAGCGCGCCGTGCCGCCGGTTCTGATCTCGCTGCTCATCTTCGGCGCGGTGAAAGGGCTGCTGATTTACCTCTACCCCGGCCGACCGGTCGACTGGAAGCTCTTCCAGAACTTCTATAGCTTCGGCGAATTGTACGGTTCGGAAACGCTGTTGAGCCTGGTGTTCCTCTACGGCGGGTTGTGGCTGTTCGCGCCGCTCGGCTTTCGCGCGCTGCCGCGGGATATCCGGTTGATGTTCGTCTCGCTGCCGTTCGCGCTCGTCGGCCTTTTTCTGTTCGGCGTGGTTCACGAAACGCGCATCTACGACGAGTACGCCGTGTTCGTCATTCCCGCGGGCTTACTCGGCATTAACCGATTGGTGAGGAATGGGTCTTGAGGCTTGAGGGGTGGAAAAACGGCGCGAATCACCAACCCTCAAGCCCCAAGCCTCAAGCCCCAGGACTCTTGAAGCTCAGCTCTTGAGGTAGGGGTTGTACGCCTCGAACGGCTCGTTCTTCTTGAACCAGTCTTCGCCGTGTTCTTCCTGCTTGAAGAGCATCTCGAAGAAGCCGCGAACCTTGCGCTTGAACTCGCCCCACGAGCGCACCTTGAGCGTGTGGCGCAGCAGAAAACCGGGGCGCGCGTGGAAGCGGATGTACGCCCACTTCGTCAGATGGTCGATCTGGTCATTCGAGAAGTTGACCCACGGCCGCGGCAGCGCCTGTTCTTCGGTCTGGCCCAGGATATATTCTTTCCAATAGTCGTGGCCGGTCTGCTTGACGAGCTCGCGCCACATGCTGGTCAGCGGCTTGGCCGTGAGTTTCGAAAACTGGATGTAGTCCAGCTTCAGGCCCTTGGCGAAGCGCATGGTCTGATCGAACGTTTCCTTCGTTTCGCCCGGCGAGCCGACGAGGAAAAAGCCGAGCGGGCGAATGCCCTGCGCTTTCGTTTCGTGGATCGTCGCGCGAATCTGTTCGAGCGTGATGCCCTTGTTGACCACATCGAGAATCGTCTGCACGCCCGACTCGATGCCGTAGTAGATGCGCCCGCAGCCGGCGGCGCGCATCTTGCGCAGCACTTCCTCGTCCACCGAATCGATGCGCGCGCGGCAGGCCCAGAGGATATCGAGCTTGCGCCGCACGATCTCGTCGCAGATGGCGACGGTGCGCTTGCGGTTGATCGAAAACTCGTAGTCGAAGATGTCGATCTCGCGGATGCCGTACTCGCGGCGGCACAGCTCCATTTCGTCGACGACCTGCTCGGGCGTGCGCGGGTTGTACAGCGTGCCGCCCGCTTCACAGAACGTGCAGGTGCGCGGGCAGCCCTTCGAGGTGACCATGACGGTGAAGTTTTTGCGCTCGGTCGGGAACTCTTCGTACAGCTCATGCGGCAGGCCGCGGCGCCAGGGCATCGGGTAGTCGGCGAAGCGCTCTTCGGTCTCCGGCGATGCGGTCTGCACGATTTCGCCGTCGCGCTTGAAGACCAACCCCGGCACGCTTTCAAAGCGCCGCCCGTCGGACAACTCCGCGAGCAGGCGCGGCACGGTGAGCAGCGCGCTGTTGACGCAGCCGAAGTCGGCCACGTCGTTCATCAGGCTTTCTTTCGGATACACCCGCAGGTTGTAGCCGCCGAAGATAATCGGCGTTTTCAATTCGTTCTTGATGAACCGCGCCCACGTCAGCGTTTCGCGGAACATGTAGGTGGTCATCATGAAGCCGATCAGGTCCGGCCGGAACCGGCGCAATTGCGCGACGACCTGCGGCGGGGTCAGCTTGAGCGTGCGGGCGTCGATGAGGGTGACCTCGTGCCCCGCGCGCTCGGCGATACCGGCCACCCAGCACAAAGACAGCGGCGGAAAAAGGCCGAAAAAGCGCTGCACGACGCGCAGGTTCTCTTCGTGGAGTTTGTAGGCAAACGGATTGAAAACGAGCGCGAGCCGCAAACAGCCTCCTTCCGCTCCGCCCGGGCGGATTGACGATCCTAGAACGGCCCGCGCGCACGGTCAACATCCGGCGCGGCGCACGCCCGGAATATTAGACAGGATCGACAGGATAGAGAGGATCGGAATTGCGGAATGACGCGTAGGGGCGCACCGCTGTGCGCCCTGGCCGTATTGGGCGCACAGCGGTGCGCCCCTACGATCGATGTGTGGCACGGCAGGCCCCGGCCGTGACTGGCCCAACCATGGCCGTGGCGTGCGCCACTGCTTAACGTTAGAAGAGAAGTTGAACCCGCAACGACGGAGTTGATCCATGTTCGCCATCGTCGTGGTCGTGCTGCTGATCATGTCCGTGTCGTTTTTCTGTTCGCTCGCCGAGGCCGCGCTGTACGCCGTGCCGGCCTCGCGGGTCGAGGCGCTGCGTCACCGCGGCGCGACGTCCGGGGTACGTTTGGCCGCGCTGCGCGCGCGGGTCGGGCGGCCGATCACCGCCATCTTACTGATCAACACCTTCATCACCATGATGGGGGCGGCCATCATCGGCTCGCTGGTCGGCGCGGCGTTCGGCGGTCATGCCGTTCTCCCCTTCTCCTTCGCCGTGACCGTCGCCATTCTGGTCTTCTCGGAAATTCTGCCCAAGTCCCTCGGCGTCGGTTACGCCGGGGCCTTGGCGCCGTTGCTGGCGTGGCCGATTCAAATCTCGGTCTGGGCGCTTTATCCCGTGGTCTCGGCCAGCGAATGGTTGACGCGCCGGATCGCCCCGCGCCGCGGCGGTCACGCCCCGGCCGAAGACGAGATCATCGCCCTGGCCCACCTCGGCGCGCTGCACGGCTCGATCCTGCCCGAAGAGGAAAAATGGGTGCACGGTGTGTTGCGCCTCAACAATAAAACGGCCGGCGACCTGATGACCCCGCGCACGGTGCTGACCACGCTCGAAGGCCAGCGCACCATCGGCGAGATCGAAAAGGAGATCCCCTCGCTGCGGCACAGCCGTTTGCCGGTGACCACCGACGAAGGGCCCGATCAGGTGACCGGCGTCGTGCTGCGCCGCGACCTCGTCGACGCCGCCGTCCAGGACAAGCACGACCTGCGCGTGCAGGACCTGGCGCGGCCGGCGTTGTTCGTGCCGGCCTCGATGCGGGGCAACCGACTGCTGTCCACCTTCATCGCGAACAAGACGCACCTCGCGATCGTGGTCGACGAATACGGCGGCACGATGGGCGTGGTGACGCTGGAAGACGTCATCGAGGCGATCCTCGGCGCGCAGATCGTCGGCGAGTTCGACCCCCACCCCGATATGCGCGCCTACGCCCGTTCGCGCGCGAAGGCGAAGAAGCCGTAGCTGACGTTCGGCGTCGCGCTCGTTTGGCGGTTCATGCAATTATGCATTTCAAATGCAAATCTGCACCATCGCCAACCTTGCCCTGCGCCGCATAACCTGCCAAATTGAGGGCCGGAGGAACGGCGATGCATCGTCTCATCTGGTTGGTGATGTTGGTCGCGCTGCTCGGCGCGTTCGCCTGGGCGATGGCGCAGACGGGCGAGCCCTCGCCGACTCCGGCGGCCGTGTCGCCGACGCCCGCATCGGGTCCGCCGGCCGCGCCAGGGGCCGGACGCCAGCCCATCGCGGAAAAGATCGAGCTGACGTGCCCGGTCTGCGGCGCGAAAACGCCGGGCTGGAAAATCACCGCGTTCGTCTCGTCCGGCGTGGACACCGACTTCTGCCAGCTCGGCGCGTCGGACACCTACTATCAGCGCATGATCGCCACCTGCCCGGTGTGCGGCTACACCGGCTACAACGACGACTATCCGCCCGCGCTGTCCGCGCTGACGCCCGACGTGATCGCGAAAATCCGCAAGAAAATTCCCCGCCAGTTTCCTTTGGCGCAGCTCGAACCGTGGGACCGCTACTCGATTCTCGCGCAGATTTACCTCTGGCGCGGCAAGCCGGTCATCGAGGTCGCCAACGCCTATCTGCGCGCGACGTACACGATGCGCGGCCTGCAGTACGGCCGCTTCGACCGGCGCCAGGAGCGCGAACTGCGGTCGCTCGCGATCAAGCACCTGATCAAGGCGCAGGAGGCGGCGCAGTTTCCGCTCGCCGAGGCGTCGCAGGTGAAGTACCTGATCGGCGAGCTCTATCGCCGCAACGGCGAGTTCGGCCGCGCCATCCGTTATTTCGAAGACGCGCAAAAAATCCGCACCCACCCCGAATGGCTCGACGAGATGATCATCCGCCAGACCGCGCGGGCCAACGCGTACGACGATTCGTGAGGTAAGGCGGGGGACCACAGCCGAGGCCAGCGCCGGTCGTAGGGGCGGACCGAGGTGTCCGCCCTTGATCGACGGGGCAGACACATCGGTCTGCCCCTACAAGATCACAGCCTGACGCGGCTGCGCCACATCGCCCGCGGCCGCTCAACCGATATCGCTTCGACCGAACAGCAATCGTATGACCAGCGGCAGAGCACGAAAGTACTTGGTCACGTCGACCGGTCCGCGAATGGTCTTCAGGTGGCGCCACACGGTGATCGGCCGCAGATAAAAGCGGCGGTAGAAACGTCGGTGCGCGGCGGCTAACTCGGCCGCGGTCAGGCCTTCCGGAACAAACACCGGTTGAAAGAAAGAAAAGTCGGAGCTGTCCGTAGTCAACATCCGGCCGCGCGTGCGGCTCGGTTCATACTGCGGCGTGCCGCGCAACGGCGTGTTGATCTGCACGGTCACATCCTTCGCCGGCAGCTCCCGCGCGAAGCGGATCGACTCTTCGATCGTCGCGCGCGTCTCGCCGAGATGCCCGATCATGAAAAAGACTTTGACCTGCAAGCCCAGCCGGTCGGCCGCGCGCGTGGTGCGTTCCACCTCCTGCCGCGTGACGCCTTTGCGGATGTCGCGCAGGATTTGTTCGTTGCCGCTTTCCACCCCGACGCGAATTCGCCAGCAGTTCATCCGGCGCATGCGACGCAGCAAGTCTTCTTCGAGCACGTTGGCGCGGCCGGTGCACGTCCAGGTTGCGCGCGGCGGGTCGGCTTCCATCGCGTCGAGCACCGCCTCGACACGCGCGCGGTTCGGCGTGAAGGTCGAGTCGACGAAGGCGATGTCGCGCACGCCGAACTCGCGTTCGAGCGCGTGCATCTCGGCCACGATCCGTTGCGGGCTGTGGCTGCGGTAGCGACTGCCGAACACCTGCTTGTCGCAGAAGACGCAGCCGTACGGGCAGCCGCGGCTGCTGATCATGCTGGTCTTCGGCAGGCGGTGCTGGTCATTGGGCAGCGGGCGATAATCGCGGATCGGCAGCAGGCGTCGCGCGGGCGGGGGCAGCGCGTCGAGATTTTCGATGTACTCGCGCGGCGGCGCGAACCGCAGACTGCCCTGGTCGACGGTGACCACGCCGGGTACGTCGCGATAGTCGTTACCGGCGGCGAGACACGCGGCGATTTCGCGCAGCGTCAACTCGCCCTCGCCGCGCACGCCGAAGGAAAAACAATCGTCGGTCAACAACAGTTCGGGGTTCGCCGTGACATGCGCGCCGCCCAGGCCGATCGACGCGCCCGGCGCGACCGCGTGCAAGGCCGCGGCCGTTTCGCGCGCCGCGTGATAATACGGGGTCGTCGAAGTGATGCCGATCAACTCGGGCGCCAACGCCTTGGCTCGCGCGGCCAATTCGGCGAGCGACGTGTCGCGCACCAGGCAGTCGACGATGGTGACTTCGTGGCCGTCTTGTTCAAGCACCGCGGCCAGATAAGCCAGGCCCAACGGCGGCGAGTTGTAGAATAACGTGCGGATGATCGGCCCGATCGGACTGGGTCGCCGGCGAGTGGGGGGATTGATCAGCAGGACGCGCATGATCGGTGAACGGCCCTCAGGCGACGCCTTCAGCGGCGCGCGGGGCATTATAGCGCGTCTCGGTTACTGGACCAATCGCCCGCGCAGCGTGACGTATTCGCGCAGGTGAAAGCGCGACAGCTCGCCGCGCCGCGCCATTCGCACGGCGATGCCGATGAGCTTGACGAGGTTCGCGATCCGCGCCAGCAGCTTGAGCGGTCCGGGCGATCGGCGCAGCACGGGCCGACGCGCCAGCCAACGAATCAGTCCGCGCGGAATGAAGCGCTTCGAGGTCAGCGAAATCAGCGCGGCGTAAAACGTCTCTTCCGCCGGGCGCGGGTAGTCGAACGACAAGCGGAACTGGCGGAACGATTTCGTCGCGCGGCCCTCAATATCGTTTTCACTGATCACCCCGGCCGCAAGCAGCTTGGTGGCCAACTCCGACTTGGGAAACGGCGTCAGCGAGTACAGGAAAAGATTGAACGGGCGCGGCAGTTCGAGCAGCAGATCGAGTGTCGCGTCTTTGTCGGCGGCGGAGGCCAGCGGGTTATCGAGAATCAGGTCGAAAGTGATTTCGACGCCCAGCGACCGCGCCGTGCGCGCCAGCGCAAGCACGTGCTCGTTCGAACCGCAGCGGTCGTAATCGCGCGGCAGTTCTTCCGGCGACGCGCTTTGCACGCCGGCCTGGATGTGGCACAAGCCCGCGTCGCGCAACAGACGCAGCGCCTCCGGATCGTACGCCTCCGGATTGAGCAGCAGATCGAACGGCAGCCCGACGCGCCCCGGATAACGCGCGACGAATTCGTCGATCCAGGATCGCGGAAAAATGAAGCTGTCGTCGTCGAAGCGAATGCGGCGCCCGCGCGGCAGGCGCCGCCGCGCCGTTTCCAACTCGCCGAGCAGACTTTCCACGCCGCGCACGCGATGGTAGGCGCCGAGGCCGTGGTAGATCGCGCGGTACTGGCTGTTGTAGCAGAAGGCGCAGTGAAACGGGCAGCCGCGCGACGCGAAGACGCGATAGACGGCGCTGTCCGCCAGCGGATCGCCCGCTGCCAGCCGCCCGCGTTCGATCCACGCCAGCGGAACATCGAACAGCCGGTCGTAGGCCAGCGCGTCGAGATTTTGAATCAACGGCCGCAGGGCGTTGCGCGTGATGCGCCCGTTGCGCCGCACCCACAGGTTGGCGATGTCGTCGGGCGACCGGCCGGCCGCGAGCGCGCCCGCCAACTCGAGCAGCGGCTGCTCGCCCTCGCCGACACACACCGCGTCGGCCGCGTCGATGCCGTCTTCGGGCGAGATCGTCGGATGCACGCCGCCCCAAATCACGAACGCGTCGCTGTTCGCGCGGACGCGGGCGGTCAGCTCGGTCACAATCCGCAGATACGGCGAACCGAAGCCGAAGCCGATCAGCGCCGGCCGCGTTTCCGCAACGTGCGCGTCGAACAATGCCAACTCGCGCGCCGTCGGCGGCCGCACGTTGTTGTTCACCCACGCTTTGAAAAACAGCACGCGCGCATCGAAACCCGCGCGCCGCAGCTCGGCCGCCAGCAGTCGCACGCCCTGATTTTGAAAACCGTATGGGGTGACGAGCAGCGCGCGAAAGTCCGGCTGATCGATCGACGGCGCCGCCATCACGCGACTCCCGGCGATCGACGCAGCCAATCGCGGACCGCGGCGACATCGACCCGGCGACGCGGCCACCACGCGCGCGTTTGCAGCCGCGCCATTTCCCACAGGCTGCGGGCGTCGGTCAGCATGAAACTGACCTCGGCCCAGCACGGGCGCAGACACCCCTCGCAATTTTCGGGCGCGCGAATGAACTCGCGACGCCAACTCGGGTCGGCGTACTTCCCCGCGAACTCGTCGTAGCGCACGTCGCGCATCCCTTCGAAAGCGTGGCACGCGCCGATGCGGCCGTCCGGCGCCACCGACACGTAGAAGCGCCCCGCGCGGCACGGCCACGCCGCGTTCGCGCCCAGCAGGTAGTCGGCGCTGCGCCGCAAAAACGCGGTCGAATTCAAAATCGGCGCGCCGCGTCGCTTGTGTTCGATCAGCCGCTGATACGTCGCGCGGACCTGCGCCTCGGACTCTTGCGTGAAACGAAGATCATTATCGCTGCCGTAAGCCGGATGATCGGCGTCGCCATCGCGCGCAAGATGAACCGGGATGAACGAAAGATAGAACCCGATCCGCTCGGCGAATTCGACCAGCCGCTCCAGTTCATCGAGGTTGTGCGGCGTCACCACCGTGTTCAAAAGCGGCAGCGTTCGGTTCTTCGGCAGACGCTCGGCCAGCGCGAGCAGATTGGCGATGCGGCGTTCGAAAGTGTGGCCGGCGTCGTCGAGGTTTTCCTGCAAATCGGGGCGCAGCGAGTTGAGCGAAAACGACACGTCGCGCAGGCCGGCCGCCAGCAGCCGGTCGATCAGCTCCGCCGTCAGGTCGACGCCGTTGGTCAGCACGCGCGTCCGAATGCCGGCCGCTTGAAAGGCGCGCACGATCTCGGGCAAATCCGCGCGGAGCGTCGGCTCGCCGCCGCTGAGACTGATCTGCAAGCAGCCCAATCGCGCCAGCACGCGCGTCAGTTCGCGGATTTGATCGAGCGAAAGTTCCGCGTCCGCGTCGCCGCGCTTCCAGATCGCGCAGGAGCGGCAGCGCAGGCAGCAGCGATGGGTCACCGCGTAGTGCGCGTACACGATGCGGTCGAGTCCAAGCACGGCTTGCGCCAGGCGGAGGGGCCGCTCAACGTTCATGACGCTTCGTCCACCGCATTCATTTCCCCGGCTCGCGGGCCGGCGTTGCACACGACGCGGCGGCTCGGCCCGGCTCGGTTGCGCGTCATCCGCGGATCGTGTTACATGGCCGCAGTGCGCTGTCGGCGGCTGCTTCGTACCGTAGCGAGATCGCCCAAGCCCGTCAAATACGGCGGCGAAAACGATGCGGGATCGGCGGCCGCCGGATATTCTGCGGGGGACGCGTTTTCGCCGTGCGGCCGCGGCGACCAGGGGGAGGATTCGGCGCGTGATGAGCCAGACGCCGCCGCGAAAAATTCGGCTGGTGCAAATCGGCTTCGGCAATATCGGCATGCGCCGCACGCGGATCACCAAGGAGCACCGGGCGATCGAGCTGGCGGGCGTGGTCGACATCGACCGCGATCGGCTCAACCTGGCGCGCGAAATCGTCGGCGAGTCGTGCCTGCTCGGCGTCGATTACCTCGACGTGCTGCGGCGCGCGCGGGCCGACGCGGCGATCATCTCGACTCCCAATTATCTGCACGCGCCGATGACCATCGCCTGCCTCGACCTCGGCGCGCACGTGCTGTGCGAGAAGCCGCTGGCGGTGAACGCCGCGCTCGCCGCTCGCTGCGTGGACCGCGCCGGGCGGCTCGGCCTGCGGCTGAAGGTCGGCTCGAACCACCGTTATTTCCGCGGCGTGCGCGAGGCGCTGGCCCGCGTCCGCGCCGGCGCGATCGGCCCGCTCACGCGGATCAGCGGCGAGATCGGCCACCTGCTGCCGAACGTCGCTTCCGAATGGTATCGCGAGAAGGAGCATTCGGGCGGCGGCGCGATGATCGACCACGGCCCGCACCTGATCGACGCGGTCGGCCAAATCCTGCGCGTCTCGGACGGCGACCACATCGCGCGCGTCCGCGGCGCGACCAGCCGCGAGTCCCTGCATCTGGAAGTCGAAGACCGGGCGACCGGCACGCTGGTGACCGCGCGCGGCAAGACGATCGACATCGCGACCACGTGGTCCGACGGCGCGTACCGCATGAAGCTGGAGATTCTCGGCGAGCAAGGGCGCATCGTCGTCGACGGCTTCGAACCGCTGCTGATCGAACGCCGCGAAGGCGTCGAGCGGCTCGACCTGTCGCACACGCCGCCCGGCGAAAGTTGGGAAATGGACGTGGAGGATTTCGTCGACGCGATTCTCTTCGGCCACGAGCCGTACGCCTCCGGCGTCGACGGCATGCGCAGCGTGCGGGTGATCGACGCGCTCTACGAAAGCGCGCGCCGCGAATCGGCGGAGGTCGTCGTCTAGCCCCGCCTCATTTCTTTTTGGCTTGTTGGTGAATTTCCCGGATCGACGAAGCGACGTAGTCGAGCTCGTCCGCGGTCAATCCGCCCGACGACGGCAGATACAAACCGCGCCGCGCCAAATCTTCGGCGACCGGGTAGCCGGTGTGGTCTTGCGGGTCGAAGTAGATCGGCTGCAGATGCAGCGGAATGAAGAACGTCTTGCTCTCGATGCCGCGCCGGCCCAGCTCGATCATCAGTTCGTCGCGGCTCACTCCGAACTCGTCGCCGATGACGACGGCGTACATCCAGAACACATTGCGGACCTGGGGCGTACGCGGCGGCGGCGTGACGCCCGGCAGGTCCCGCAGCGCCGCGTCGTAGCGATCGGCGTTGGCGATGCGCCGCGCGATCAGGTCGTCGGCGCGCTCGAGTTGCGCGAGCCCGAGCGCGGCCTGCAGGTTGGTGAGCCGATAGTTGAAGCCGACGTAGCGGTGCCAGAAATAAGTTTCCTCATCGAACGCCAGGTCGCGCAGTGAACGCAGCAGCGCGGCCAACTCGTCGTGGTCGGTGACGATGACGCCGCCCTCGCCGGTCGTGATCATCTTGTTGGCGTAGAGGCTGAACGCCGCGACATCGCCGAGGCTGCCCGCCGGCCGGCCGTGATCGACCGCGCCGAACGCCTCGGCCGCGTCCTCGACCAGCCACAAGTCGCGCCGCCGGGCGATCTCGCGCAGCGCCGCCATGTCGCACGGATGGCCGTAGAGGTGAATCGCGGTCAGCGCTTTGGTGCGCGGCGTGATCTTCGCTTCGACGCGCGCCGGATCGACCGTCCACGTGCGCGGCTCGCTGTCGACGAAGACCGGGCGGGCGCCGGTGAGCCGCACCGCATTCGCATTGGAGGCGATGGTCAGGGTCGGCACGATCACTTCGTCGCCCGGCCCGAGACCCAGCGCGTGAAAGATCAGATGCAGCGCGGCGGTGCCGCTCGTGCAGGCGACGCCGTGCCGCACGCCGCACGCCGCCGCGAATCGCGTCTCGAACTCGCGAATGAAGCGGCCCTTGGACGAAATCCAATTCGTGTCCAGGCATTCGTCGACGTAGCGCCGCTCGTTGCCGAGCAGCACCGGCTCGCACACCGGGATCACGCGGCCGAAGCGCGCGCTCGGCGTCAGCGTCGGGCGGCCCCACGTCACGAGTTTTTGCGCGCCGACTTTCTCAGCGCGAACGGGCTGGAGGATGCGACGGCTCATCGGTGCTCCTGGCGGCGTCGTCAGCCGCGGTCAGTCTAGCGCGACGGTTTGCGCAGCGGCAAGGCGGATCGGCCGCCGCGACTTGCGCCGCCCAGGGTCGTGGCATAAGAAGGAGCAGACGGTGCGGAAGGATGGTCGGCCGAATGCAACGAAAGACGCGTGTTCCTCGCAGCAAGATCCAGCGCACCGCCGCGCCGCGGCCGCGCATCTTATCGGTCGGCACGGCCAATCCGCCGACGAAATTCACGCAGGAAGAATTGCTCGCGCTGTTCCGCTGCACCGAGCCGGCGGTGATTCAATTTTTTCGCAATAGTCACATCCGCACACGACATCTCGTGCTGCCCGCGCCCCAGCAAGATGGCTCGCTGCCCGACGAAGACGGCGCGGCGCTGCTCGACAAGCACCGGCGCGTGTCGCTCGAGATCGGGCGCGAGGCGATTGAGCAATGTCTCGACGCGCGTAAACTGACGCCGGCGGACGTCGACATTTTCGTGGTCGTTTCCAGCACCGGCTTTCTGTGCCCCGGCCTCTCGGCGCACCTGGCGCGCGCGATGGGCTTCCGCCGCGACGTGCAGCGCCTCGACGTGGTGGGCATGGGCTGCAACGGCGCGATGAACGGCCTGCTCTCCGCCGCCGACCTCGCCGCCGCGTCGCCCGGCAAACGCGCGCTGCTGCTCGCCTGCGAAGTTTGCTCGGCGGCTTACGTGTTCGACCGTTCGGCGCGCACCGGCGTCGTCAATTCGCTGTTCGGCGACGGCGCGGCCGCGCTGCTGTTGGCTGTGGATGACCAAGCGACCGCGTCCGGCCCGGTGCTCGTCGATTTCGAATCGTTCCTGATTCACGAGGCGCTCGACGCGATGCGCTTCGATTTCGTCGACGGCCGCTTCTCCTTCTTTCTCGACCGCGACGCGCCGTACGTCATCGGCGAACACGCGCAGAAGCCGGTCGACGCGCTGCTCGCGCGCCACGGCTTGAAGCGGCGCGACATCGCGCATTGGCTCGTGCACTCGGGCGGCAAAAAGGTGATCGACAGCGTGAAGTACAATCTCGGCCTGACCGAACACGATGTGCGCCACACGCGCGCGATCCTGCGCGATTTCGGCAACCTGTCGTCCGCGTCGTTTTTGTTTTCGTATCAGGAGCTGACCCGCGAGAAGATCGCGCGGCCCGGCGACTGGGGCGTGACCATCGCGATGGGACCGGGCGTGTCCATCGAAACCGGGCTGCTGCGCTGGTAGCCGGAGACGAAGCATGAAGTTCGCTGCGATTCGACTGACGGAAACCCAGGGCGTCGCCACGCTCGCGCTGGCCCGCCCCGCGCAAGGCAACGCGATCAACGTGCGCATGATCGAGGAGCTGCTGACCGCGCTGCATTGGATCGAAGACGAAGCCGCGTCGCGCGCGGTGGTGTTGCGCGGCGCCGGCCGGATGTTCTGCGCCGGCATCGACCTGGCGGACTTCCCGCTCGACAAGCGGCCGGACGTCTACGGCTTCTCGAAGTGGGAAAAAGTCGTGCGCGCGCTGGAGCGGCTGCCGCGCATCACCGTCGCGGCGATCGACGGCGAGTGCGTCGGCGGCGGGTTGCATCTGGCGCTGGCGTGCGACGTGCGCGTGGCGACGAAGCGCGCCGGCTTCCGGCTCAACGAGGTCGGCCTCGGTTTCGTGCCCGGCATGGCGACGTTCCGCCTCGCCAAGTTCATCGGGCTGGGCCGCGCGAAGCGCCTGGCGCTGACCGGCCGCGCGGTCGAAGCGGCGGAGGCCGAACGCATCGGGTTGGTCGATCATCTGTGCGCGCCCGCCGCACTCGATGCTGCGATCTCTCGCGCGGTCGAAGAGTTCGGCGAGTTCCACGCCGACGCGCACGAACTGACGCGTCGCTTGCTCGATGAATCGTTCGCGATGTCGTACGAAGATTTCCTCGGCGGCTTTCTCGCCGCGCAAGATCGCGCCATTCAATCCGCGCCGTTCCGCGACGCCGTGCGCCGCGCGCACCGAGGCGGAAAAGCCAAGGGCAAAAGATGACGCCGAGCGACCGCGCGCGGCTGTCGCCGTTTCCCGTCGACCCTGAAATTCTCGCGCGCATTCGCCCGATGACGGCCGCCGACGCGCCCCAAGTCGCGGCGCTGCACCGCGCCGACATGGGTGCGAGCTTGTGGGCGCAATTGGGCGAACCGTTTTTGCGCGCGGTGTATGTGGCGCTCATCGACCAGCCCGATTTCCTCGGCTACGTCTACGAGCAGGACGGCCGCATCCGGGGCTTCATCGCCGGTTCGTCCGACAGTCCGCGCATGTTATCGCGCGCGCTGCGGCGCCGGCCCGTACGGATCGCGCTGGCCTCGCTGCGCGGCGTGCTGCGCCGGCCGAGTGCGCTGCGGCCGCTGCTCGACACCCTCTTCTACTTTCGCCGCACGCGCTTGCCCGGATTGGAAGACGTGCGCGCCGAATCGATGTTCTGCTCGTTCGCGCCCGAGCTGCGCGGCAAACGGATTTCCGGGCTGATCAACAAAGTCCTCTTCGACGAACTGGCGCGGCGCGGGCATCGCTGGGTCAAGATCACCACCGACGCCGGCAACGAAGCGTCGGCGCGCCAACTCGCCTCGTGGGGTTTCGAGCGCGTGGGCGCGTTTCGCTTCTACGGCAAAGAGATGGTCGCCTGGCGTCTCGACCTATCCGCGTGCGAACGCGTGCAGCCGCCGCCGCAGACTTTTGAGTCCGCCCGTTGATTATGTTATAAGTATTTTCTACCGGCGCGCGAATCCGGGGAGGCGGTCATGTCGCGGCATCTGACTTTGCTGGCGGTGTTGTTGGCGGTGCTGACGCTCGTCGCGTGCAGCGGCGGCGGAGGACAAAACGCGACAGACGGCGGCAACGGCGACGATGACGGCAGCCCGCCGCCGGTGACC
>PMZC01000297.1 GCA_003170555.1 Deltaproteobacteria bacterium | reverse complement strand
TCGCTGCGCTGCGCGCCGCAGGTGCACGGCGCGGCGCGCGACGCCCTGGCGCAGGCCCGCGCGATGCTGGCGATCGAGGTCAACAGCGCGACCGACAACCCGCTCGTCTTTCCGCGCGAGTTCGGATCGCTGACGATCAGCGCCGGTCAATTTCATGGCGAACCCGTGGCGATGGCCGCCGAGATGATCAAGCTGGCCGTGGCCGAACTGGTGTCGATCAGCGAGCGGCGCACGTTCCGGTTGCTGACGAAGGCGCTCAGTTTCGGTTTGCCGCCGCTGCTGGCGCCGCCGGATCGCCCCGGTCTCGGCCTGCTCGCGGTGCAATTCACGGCGGCGGGACTCGCGGCCGAATGCAAGCATCTCGCGCACCCGGCGGTCATCGACAGCATTCCGACTTGTGAAGATCAGGAAGACCACGTGAGCATGAGCCCGATTGCGGCGCGGGCGGCGCGGCGGCTGGCGGCGAACGCGGCGTACGTGTTGGCGGCGGAGTTGTTCTGCGCGGCGCGGGCGCTGGAGCTCCGGCGGCGGCGCCGGCCGATCCAACTCGGCCAGGCCACTGCGCGTTGTTTGGAGCGATTACAGCCGGTGCTCGATCTCGACGTACACGGGGCGCTGCCGGCGACGTGTCTGGAAACCGTGCGCGATCTGATCGCCGGCGGCTCGTTCGACGCGTTGCTCGCCGAGGAGGCGTCATGACGCGCGTGACGCTGCACGGCGGTTCGCTGACGCCCGAACAGGTCATCGCCGTTGCGCGAGGCGGCGCCCGCGTCGAATTGGCCGACGGCGCGCGAAAAAAAATGGCGGCGGGATATCAACAATTGCTGCAGGTGGAAAAGCAAATCGGGCCGGTGCCGTTGTGGAAGTTCGCTGATCTCGCCGATGATGCCGTACGCGCGCAGGTCAGCGACGTGGCCGCGCTGGCGAGGCAGGTGATCGTCGATCACGCGGCAGCCGTCGGGAAGCCGCTGGCGACCGAGTTGGTGCGCGCGATGATGTTGGTGCGCGCCGATGTGCTGGCCCAGGGCCACAGCGGCGTCCGCCCGGAATTGGCGCAGTCGCTGATCGACATGCTGAACGCGGGCGTGCATCCGCTTGTGCCGAGCCAGGGTCATCTGAGCATGGCCGGCGACACCGCGGCCCTGGCCCACGTCGCGCTCGTATTGCTCGACGGCGGCGGCCGGGCGGATGGCGATACGGGCCTCGCCGTTTTGGGTCGTCACGAAGACGGCGCACGCGTGCTGCCCGGCGAACAGGCGATGCGCGAGGCAGGCATCGCACGTTGGCGACCGACGTTGAAGGAATCGTTTTCGCTGATCATCGGCAATACGCTGGCGGCCGCGTGGGCGGCGCTGCTCATCGCCGATGCGGAGCAGCTTTGGCGGCTGGCCGTGGGCGCGAGCGCGCTGACCTGCGAAGCCATGTTGGCCAACACCGAGGCGTTCGATCCCGCGCTGCACGAGCTCGGTCCGGGCCGCGAAGAGGTCGCGCACGTGGCGCGGTTGATCTGCGGCTGGATCGGCGCGTCGACGATGGCCGGTCCGCAAGACAAGACCGACGCCTTTTCGCTGCGGTGCATTCCGCAGGTGCTCGGGCCGATCCACACGGTGCTGAACCGCGCGAAGGAAGTCATCACGAACGAACTGCGCCTGGTCAGCGACAATCCGGTGATCGTCGACGGCCCGCAGGGGCCGCGCTGTCTGGACGGCGGCAATTTCCACGGCGAGCGCTTGGTGTTGGCGCTGGACAACCTGCGGCTGGCGGTGGCCGAGATCGGCGGTCTGGCCGAACGCCACGCCTTCATCATGACCAATCAGGCGCGCTCCAACGGCCTGCCGAGTTTTCTGGTGCGTGAACGCGGACTGAACAGCGGCTTCATGCTGGCGCAGTACACGGCGGCGGCGCTGGTCAGCGAGAACAAGACGTGGGCCGTGCCGTACGCCGTCGATTCGATTCCGACCTGCCAGGATTACGAAGACCACGCCGGCTTTGCCGCGCTCAGCGCCGCGGCGACGGCGTCGGTCTTGACCAACGTGCAGCGGATTCTGGCCGTCGAGTTGTTATGCGCGGCGCAGGGCGTCGACTTGCGGCGCGAGAACGGCAAACGGCCCGGGCGACATACGGGAGTGCTGGTTGACACACTGCGGCGGGTTGTGCCGAAGTGGGAAACGGATCGGGTGATGTATCATGACTTGGCGGCGGCGGAACGTTTGAGCGGCGCCGACGGCGAAGCGACCCGCCTCGCCACGGAAATCGCGGAGAAACTGGATGAGCAAAGATGAACGCGTGAAACCCAGTCAGCCGGGCGGCTTCAACGATTACGGCCCCGCGCCGATGATCGCGCGCACGCGCATGGTTGATACCATTAGGCGCACGTACGAGTTGTTCGGTTTTCAGCCGCTGGATACGCCGTGCGTCGAATTCGCTGAGGTGCTGCTTGGAGAGGGCGGCGATACCGACAAGGAAGTGTTCCGGCTGGTCAGTCCGGAAGAAGACAAGGAACTGGCCCTGCGTTTTGATCTGACCGTGCCGCTCGCGCGGTACGTGGCGGCGAACACCGACCTGCTGCTGCCGTTCAAGCGTTATCAAATCGGGCTGGTCTTTCGCGGCGAGAAGCCGCAGGCCGGGCGCTTCCGGCAATTCATGCAGGTCGATGCCGATATCATCGGCGCGCGGGTCGGCTTGGCCGATGCGGAAATCATCGCGGTCACCGTGGGCGCGATGGAGGCGCTGGGGATCGAGCGCTTTGTCGTACGCATCAACGACCGCAAGGTGCACGAAGGATTGGCCGAAGCCCTCGGCATTCAAACCCGCGGGTCGCTGCCGCGCGGAGAACTGGTCAACGAACTGCTGCGCGTCCTCGACAAGCTCGACAAAATCGGGCGCGATGGCGTGCGCGCGGAGTTGGCGCGAAAGCCCGAGCACGAGAATGATCGCTCGCTGAAGTTATCGGCGGCGCAGATCGAACTGGTCGATCGTTTTCTCGATATCGCCGGCGACAACTCGGCGAAGCTGGATCAGGTCGCCGGGATGATTCGCGGCGAAACGGGAAAAGAGGGTGTCGCGGAGTTGCGCGCGATTTTGTCACACCTGCGCGATCTGGGCGTGAACGAAAGCCGCGTGCGCGTCGATTTGGCGGTGGCGCGCGGCCTGGCTTACTACACCGGTCCGGTGCTGGAAACGACGCTGTCCGATTTGCCGGAAATCGGTTCGGTGGCCAGCGGCGGGCGCTATGACGACATGATCGGCCGCTTCCACGCCAACCCGATCGCCGCGGTCGGCACGAGCATCGGCCTGGATCGCCTGTTCGACGCGTTGGGCAAGCTCAACCTGGTTCCGCTGGTCGAAAGCGAAGTGGATGCGCTGGTCGTCGTCTTCGATGCGGCGCTGCTGCCGCGCTACCTGAACACGGTCGGAGAACTGCGCCGCGCGGGCATTTCGGCCGAGGTCTATCTTGGGTCCGACAGCGGCTTCAAAGCGCAAATGCGTTATGGGTTACGCAAGGGCGTAAAACATCTGGTGCTTTGCGGCGAGGACGAAATCGCCAAGGGCGGCGTACAGGTGAAGGACCTTGCCGCGCGCCAGCAGGAATTTGTCAAAGCGGAAGAACTGATTGCGTACTTGCAGAAAAAAAAGGCTTAGATTTCTACGAGTCATCCTTGCCTTGGGGTTGCCGACGATGATCGGCCTCGCGTGTCACGGTGCGGCCAGCAAGATGCCCGCGGACGGCGGCGCCAAACGCGAGCGGTTGACCGTGCTGACTTACAACATGTGGCACGGGCTCGATCCGGACAGCAGCATTCATTTTCGTGAATACGAAACCGAGCCGCAGCGGGAAGCGCGACTACAGTGCTTCTATCATTACGCGCGACAACTCGATCCGGACATTCTGTTGCTGGAAGAAGTTAATCCGGCGCCCGTTCGCGCGAAGCGCATGGCGCGCGATCTGGGTTACGACTACACGTTCGCGATCGACAACGCCGGCATCAAGATCGGTTCCATTGGTTTGCCGACGAATCTGCGGTCCGGGTTGGCGATCCTCGCGAAGAAAGATCTTCACCTGCACGGCCTCGGCGGACGCAAGCTATCCGGGCCGTTCGGTTGGGCCGGTCGCTGGTTCTCGCTGCAATTCGAGGAATTCCGCTACGCCGTCGCCGCCGAGGTTTTCGTCAACGGCCGACGAGTGCTCCTAATGGATACGCACCTGCATCACGGACCGGAAGC
>PMZC01000035.1 GCA_003170555.1 Deltaproteobacteria bacterium | reverse complement strand
TGAACGCGACGGTCAGCGTGTTCATTCCGAAACCGCACACGCCGTTCGAACGGTTCGGCATGGCCGCGCTGCCGCGGGCGCAGCAGCGACTGGCCACGTTGGGACGCTCGCTGTTTCGCGGACAGGTGTCAATCAAGGCCCACGATCCGCGCATGAGTCAACTCGAAGGCGCCATCGCGCGCGGCGACCGGCGGATGGGCGAGGTCATCGAACAGGCCTATCGCCGGGGCGCACGCCTCGATGCCTGGAGCGAACATTTCGACTACGCACGATGGCAGCAGGCATTCTCCGCCGCGGGATTGAACCTGGCGGAAATCGCCGAGCGGGAGTTCGCCGACGACGAGCCGTTGCCGTGGGACGGCGTGGATACCGGCGTTTCACCGGCTTTCTTGCTGGCCGAACGCAATCGGGCGTTGGCCGGCGAAACGACGCACGATTGCCGCGACGGTAAGTGCGCCGACTGCGGTCTGTGCGACGATGCGATCATGGTGCGCCTGGCGTCCGAACCGGTGATCGAATCGGTCGATTTGCCGGAATCAGCGCGCGCGACCGGGCGATTTCGATATCGACTGCGCTACCGGAAACAGGACCGGGCGAAGTGGTTCGGCCACCTCGAACTGGCTGCGGTTTTCGCGCGCGCGGTGAATCGAGCGAAGCTGCGGGTGCTCTACAGCGAGGGGTTTCATCCGCAACCGCGCATCGTGTACGGGCCGCCGCCGCCGGCGGGCGTGGCGAGCGAAGATGAGTGGGTTGAGGTGACGTTGGCGTTCGCGATCTCGCCGCCGGAGATCATCGCTCGTCTGGCCGACGTTTTGCCCGACGGTTTGATCATCGAAGACGTGAACGAGATTGCCGCAAGCATGCGAGGTCTGGCGGACGCCATCGAAGGCTTTACGTACGAAATCGATCTGCGGCGAGTTCAAGCGCCGGTCGACGTCGCCGCGCGAATCAAAGAATTTTTGGCCCGTGCGAATTACCCGGTTGAGGTGGTGAAGAAGAGCGGCCTACGCACGATCGACGCGCGGGCGCTGGTGCTTGGGGCCGAGTTGATTGACGACCGCGTTCGGCTGAGCGTGCGCCATGACCCGACGGGCGGTCTGCGGCCGATGGCGCTGGCGGCTTATCTGCTGGGCATCGAAGCGGCGGATGTGCCGCCGACCGCGCTGGTCAAGCGCGCCACTCGCTGGAAAAGCGGCGACTTGGCCGGAAAAGGTTGATCGTGTAGGATTTGTTCGCTGAGGGTATGTCAAATCCAGCGGGTTGGTGATGACCGGCAACGAACTGATCATTAATGTGACCTACCACGAGAAACGCGTGGCGCTGCTCGAGAACGGCGAGCTGGTCGAGCTGCACATCGAGCGTTCCGGCGAACAGGGCATCGTGGGCAATATTTACATGGGGCGCGTGGTGCGCGTGCTGCCGGGCATGCAGGCCGCGTTCGTCGACGTCGGGCTCGATCGGGCGGCGTTTCTGTATGTGGCCGATGTGGTCGACCAGATCGACGAGCTGGAGATGCTGACCGGACCGAACGAGGCGGCGTCGGAAGAAGGCGCCGGCGAGAAAGACGAAGACCGGTCGGAACGTGACACAGTCAACGGCGAATCGACCGGGCGACGCCCGTTTCACCACCCCGAGGTCGCCATCGAGGAGCTGCTGCGCGAAGGGCAGGAGATTATGGTGCAGGTCGCCAAGGAGCCGATCGGCACCAAGGGCGCGCGCCTGACCAGTCACATCACGCTGCCCGGCCGGCACCTGGTGCTGATGCCCAACGTCGACCACGTCGGCGTGTCGCGCCGCATCGAGGATGAAGCCGAGCGCACGCGGTTGAAGACGATTGTCGAGTCCAACCGTCCGCCGGAAATGGGTTTCATCATTCGCACCGCCGCGGTCGGCAAGGAAGAGGACGCGCTGAAGAACGACATCGAGTTCCTCTGCGACCTGTGGCAGACCGTGTTCAAAAAAAGCAAGAAGACGCACGCGCCGACGCTGCTGCACAGCGACCTGAGCATCACGCTGCGCGCGATGCGCGACCTGTTCAACGCCGACGTCGAACGCGTGGTGATCGACGCGAAGGACGAATACGAAAAAATCCTGTCCTTCCTCGGCCGCCATATCCCGCGCCTCAACTGCGCGATCGAATTGTATGAAGGCGAGGAGCCGATCTTCGACCACTACGGCCTGGAGGTCGAAATCGCGCGCGCATTGCAGCGCAAGGTCTGGCTGCGCAGCGGCGGTTATATCGTCATCGAACAGACCGAAGCGCTGACGGCGATCGACGTCAACACCGGCCGCTTCGTGGGCAAGCGCAATCTGGAAGACACGATCCTCAAAACGAACCTCGAAGCGGTGAAGGAGATCTGCTACCAACTGCGGCTGCGCAACATCGGCGGCATCATCATCATCGACTTCATCGACATGGAAAAAGACACGCACCGCGAAAAGGTGTTCCAGGCGCTGCGCGAGCAACTGAACGCGGATCGCGCGAAGACCAACATCCTGAAAATTTCGGAACTCGGGCTGGTCGAGATGACGCGCAAACGCATCCGCGATTCCATCTCGCGCGTACTCAGCGAGTCGTGCCCGTACTGCGAAGGCAAGGGCTACGTCAAAAGCAAGGTCAGCATCTGCGGCGAGATTTTCCGGGAAATGCAGAAGGAGATGAAAACCTTCGCCGGCAAGACGCTGGTGCTGCATGTGCACCCGGACATCGCCGATCTGCTCTACGAAGACGAGCGCGCGGGCATCGAATTTCTGGAGCGCAAATACGGCAAGCGCATTCAGATCAAGGACAAGTCGACCTACCATATCGAGCAGTTCGAAATCGTCGGGGCCTAATCAAATCATCGGTTCGCGCTCGGGGTCGCGCGTCAGACACGGGCCGTCTTCACACCAATCGGGCACCCAGAATTCCTCGGGGTAGTGCGTGCGGACATAGGTGATGACGTAGTCGCTGACCTCCGACGAGGTTTGCAGGGTCAGCGCATGTTGCGCGACCTGGCGCGCTTCTTCCATCGTGAAACGGCTGAGCAGGCGTTTGATGCGCAGGCTGTTGTGCGGCGTCATCGAAAGCTCGTCGATGCCGAGGCCGACCAGGAACATCACGTAATCCGGATCGCCGGCCATCTCGCCGCACATCGCGACTGAAATGCCCGCGTGGTGGCCGGCGTCGATGATGCTGCAAATCGCCCGCAGGATCGCGGGATGCGCCGGCGTGAACAAGTAATTGACGTGTTCGTTCGACCGATCGATGGCCAGCATGTACTGAATCAGGTCGTTGGTGCCGATCGAGAAAAAGTTGACTTCACGGGCGAGCAAGTCGGCGATCAAGGCGGCGCTGGGCACCTCGATCATAATGCCCACCTCGCACGTTTCATCGAAGGGGATGTTTTCCTCGCGCAGGTTGCGGCGCATCGACTCGAGTTCGGCCTTGGCCTCGCGCAACTCTTCGATGCCGCTGATCATCGGGAACATGATGCGCACTTTGCCGTGGGCGCTCGTGCGCAGAATGGCGCGCAATTGGGTGCGGAACAGATCGCGCCGCGCCAGGCACAGGCGAATCGCGCGCAGGCCCATCGCCGGGTTGGTCTCATGGAGGGCCGACGCCTCGTGGTGCAGCTTGTCGCCGCCGAGGTCGAGGGTGCGGATCGTGGTCACCCCGTTCGGTCCCAGCCCCTCGACGACTTCGCGATAGGCGTGGTACTGCGCCTCCTCATCCGGCGTTTGCGTCCCGATCAGAAAGATGAACTCGGAGCGGAACAGGCCGACGCGATTCAGGCCGTTGGTGCGCAAGGCCACGATCTCGGAGGGCAACTCGATGTTGGCCGAAAGCTGAATGGTGGCGCCGTCGGCGGTGACCGTCGGCAGATCGCGGGTCAGCCGCAGCTCGGTTTCGACCTGCAGGTGATAGCGTCGCCGGGTGTCGTATTCGTCGATCAATTCGAGCGACGGGTTGAGCATGACGCGGCCGGCGAAGCCGTCGAGAATCAGCAGGTCGCCGGTTTTGACCTCGCGGGTGATCGATTCGAGACCGACCACCGCCGGGATTTCGAGGGCCCTCGCCAGAATGCTGGTGTGGCTGGTCTGGCCGCCGATGTCGGTCAGGATGCCGAGAATGAACTCGCGATTGATGTGCGCCATGTCGGCCGGCGACAGGTCGTGCGCCACCAGAATGACCGGCTCGTTGATGTGCTCGATGCCGTCCTGGTGCAGGCCCATCAGGTTGGCCAAGAGGCGCTGCGAAATCTGCTCGAAGTCGCGCCGGCGCTCGCGCAGGTAACTGTCTTCGGAACGGTCGAAGACGCTGGCGACTTCGTTGATCACCTCGTTGACCGCCCATTCGGCGTTGATCATCTTGGCGGTGACCTGCGCGCGGATGTTGCGTTCGAGTTGGGGATCCTCGAGGAACGCGATGTGGGTGTCGAGAATCTGCAGGTGGTCGCCGCCGGTGAGCTTGATGCGCGCTTCATGGAGTTGGTGACGGGAAAGGACGAACGCGCTTTCCAGACGTTCGAGTTCGTGCTCGGTGGTGCCGGGCGCCAGGCGATGATGCGGCACCTGGATGACGTTGCGGTCCACGTGAAAAGCCCGTCCGAGCGCGATGCCGGACGAACTCGCCACGCCGCTCAGGATCGTATTCGGATTGTTGTCGTTCGGCGCCACGAACTACTCCTCGCCGAATTTTTCGCGAAACAGCCGTTCCAACGCCATCATCGCGCGTCGCGCGTCGGGCCCCGTGGCCGTGACCCCCAAGACGCTGTGCTGCGGCGCAAGAAGCTGCGTCAAGCTGATGATGCTCTTCGCGTTGGCCATCCGGCCGTCGAACGTAATTTCCACCTCGCACTCCAGGTCGCGCAGCGCGCTGACGATCTTGCTCGCCGGCCGCAGGTGCATTCCCGCACGGTTGAGCATGGTCAGATTTTTCTCGACGACCACGTTTACCGTTTGCCCCGCAGGTACTCGCTGGCCAGGCGAATGCTGCTGCGTCCGGTTTCGGCTACTTGATCGGCCAGGTCGGCCAGGCTCGTGCGGTTCGAATATACCAGATCGGCGAGCATCGGCAGATTCACCCCGCTGATCACTTCGAGTTTGTTGGGGGCCAAAAGGTTCAAAGCGACGTTGTTGGGCGAGCCGCCGAACATATCGGTGAAAATGATCACCCCGTCGCCTTCGTCGGCCTCCTTGACGGCGCGCACGGTCTTCGCGCGAATCTCGTCCAGCGTGTCCTTCGGACTGATCGACACCGCGACGATCGGCGGCATGTCCACTTCGACGATCAACGCGGTGGTGCGAATCAACTCCTCGGCCATTTGGCCGTGCGCGACGATGACGATTCCAACCATGATGGTCCCGTTACTTTCTCAAATCACGATGGGTGACTTGAGTCAGGATGTTTTTGGCGCGCAAGTTATGACTCAATTCCTCCACAATCGCAACCGACCGATGCTGGCCGCCCGTACAGCCGACGGCGATGGTGAGGTAGCCGCGCCGTTCCTGCTGGTAGAGCGGAATGAGAAAGGCCAGCAGGTCGACGAAGCGGCGGAGAAAGTCCTGGGTCAACTCGTTACGCAGCACAAACTCGGCCACCTGCGGATCGCGTCCGGTCAGGGGCTTCAGCTCTTCGGTGTAATAGGGGTTGGGCAGGAAGCGCACGTCCATGATCAGGTCGGCGTCGCCCGGCCGCCCGAGCCCAAAGCCGAAACTCATCAGCCGAATCCGCATCGGGCCGGCGTCGCCGTCTTCGGCGAACAGGTCTTGAATCGCCCGGCGCAATTCGTGCGGCGAGCGCGTCGAGGTGTCGATTTCAAAGTTGGCGATCAGCTTGAGATTGGCGAGGCGCGCGCGCTCGATGCGAATGCCGTCGGCCACCGAACCGACGCCCGCCGAGGGATGGGTCCGCCGCGTTTCGGAATAGCGGCGCTGCAGGACCTCGTCGCTCGCGTCGAGAAAAACGATTTCCAGGCGATAGTCCTGTCGCTGCAAGTCGGAGACGATGCCGATGGCCCGCTCGGGGAAGGACGGCTCGCGCAGGTCCATCACCAGGGCGACCCGCGCCAGCTCGTCGCCGCGGCCGAGGTTGCCGAGCTCGATCAGCTTCGGCAGCAGGTCGATCGGCAGGTTGTCGATCACGAAGTAGCCGAGGTCTTCCAGCGCGCGACTGGCCACGGTCTTGCCGCTGCCGCTCATGCCGGTGATGATGACCAGCCGGGCGCGTTTCATTCGGGCTCCTCCGCCTGGCTTTCGGCGTCCGCGGTCAGCTTCGCCAGCAGCTTCTGTTGGAATTCCTTGGCGGCGTGAAAACCTTCGAGCTTGAGCAGATGGTTGCGCGCAGCCACCTCGACAATCGTCGAGAGCGTGCGCCCCGGCCGCACCGGCAGGACGATCAACGGCAAGTCGACGCCGAGAATGCGGTAGGTGTGCTCCTCCAGACCGATGCGGTCGTACTCGACGTCGTTCTCCCAGATCACCAGCTTGACCACGAGTTGTAGTTTCTTGCGATCGCGGATGGCGCTGATGCCGAACATCTCCTTGACGTTGATGATGCCGAGGCCGCGGATTTCCATGTGGTACTTGGTGACCTCGGGGCCGCGCCCGTAGACGGCGAGGGGCCCGCCGTGCGCCAGTTCCACGACGTCATCGGAGACCAGACGGTGGCCGCGCAGAATCAGGTCGAGCGCGCATTCGCTTTTGCCGATGCCCGACTCGCCCAGGATCAGCACGCCGACGCCGAAGACGTCCAGCAGCACGCCGTGGATGTTGGTGGTTTGGGCGAAACGACCGTCGAGGAACTTGGACAGGCGCTCCATCAGCGTCTGCGTCGGCAACTCGGTGCGCAGGACGGGTGTGTTGGTGCGCTCGGCGTGGCGCCGAAAGACGGCCGGAATGTCGAGGTTGCGCGTGACCACGCAGCAGACGACGTTCAGATCGAAATACTGCTGGCAGATTCTTTCCTGCTCGATCGCCGCCTGGTTTTCCAGATACGAAATCTCCGTCTTGCCGAACACCTGCACGCGATTTTTGTTGACGAACGAGGTATAGCCGGAGATGCCCAAGCCGACTTTCTGCAAGTGCGGATCGGTGACCTTGTTTTCGAGGCCCTGGGGCGCGCCGACCAAAGCCAGCCCGAGGTCGAAACCCTTCGCCTCGCTCAGTTCACGTACGCTGACGTGGGGCAATCCTCAATCCTCCTTGTCAATTCGTCCCAGCACCTCGATCACGTCGCCGTCGTCCGCCGAAAGCAGGGCTTGCCGGTTTTCTTCGCGCCACATCAGTTTGCTGACGCGATCCAAGGCGGCGAGGTAGTTGTTCAATTCCTGGCCGGGCGCGAGCAGCAGAAAAAACAGGTAGGTCGGTCGCCCGTCCGGGCTGTCGAAGGCGATGCCGCGTGAACTGCGACCGAACGCGGCGAACATCCGCGGCAGTCCGTCCATCTTGGCGTGGGGGATCGCGACGCCGCGACCGATGCTGGTGCTGCCCAGCTTTTCGCGTTCAAGCAGCGCGTGCAAGATGTCGTGTTCCGCCACACCATCGACGGCGCCGGCCAATGCTTGAGACAATTCCGTCAGCACGCCGGCTTTGTCGGTGGCTTGCAATTGGGCGACAACAGCAGCCGTCGGTAATATCGTAGTAATCTTCATCCGGCCGTTCTTTCCCCCGGTAGTTGGTTCTTGATCGCTTCCGCGCCGGTGCTAGTCCGCCCCGCCGATATCGTCCGCGCCCGTGGGAGCTTGTTCGAGCACCCCAAAATCCTTGACGCGGCCTTTTTTAGAGCGGATCTTCTCTTTGTGTTTCTTGACCTGTCGCTCGAGTTTGTCCATGGCCAGATCGATGGCCCCATAGATATCGTTCGTTTCCTCCCGACAGTTGATTACGTTCCGACCGGCATTGAGGGTGACTTCCGCGATATGACGGTACTTCTCCAGTTCGAGAACGACACTGGCTTCGATGGGCTCGTCCAGGTAGCGCTTCACTTTCGCCAGTTTTGCTTCGGCGTACTCACGGATCGCCTCGGTGGGTTCCATATGCCGGAACGTAACGCTGATTCTCATGGGCGCCCCCTTTTGCGGAGCCGACCTAGTGCGGTCGCTTCCGCTTGGTTGATGACAAGATGCTCAACATTTCACGGTATTTCGTCACCGTGCGACGTGCGATGTTGAGCCCCTCTCGCTCTTTTAACAATTTAGCAATCTTTTGATCGGAAAACGGCTTGTGCACATCTTCTTCCGCCACAATTTTTTGGATCAGGTTTTTGACGCTCTCCGACGCCATCACCCCGCCGTCGTCGGAGCCGNNACGTACTTGTTGGTCGTCACGCGGCTGACGGTGGATTCGTGCATGCCGATGTCTTCGGCGACGTCCCGCAGAATCAACGGCTTGAGGAGTTTGATGCCTTTTTCCAGAAACTCCTTCTGGAACTTGACGATGCTTTGCGTGACCTTGTAGATCGTGCGCTGCCGCTGGTGGATCGAACGGATCAACCACACGGCATTGCGCAGCTTTTCCTGCACGTATTCCTTTTCCTGCTTGGTGGAATGGTCCAGGTCGTGCATGATTTTTTTGTAATAATTGCTGACCCGTAGCTTGGGCAGGCCGTCGTCGTTCAAACTGATGATCCAGTCCTCGCCGACCTTGAATACGTAAATGTCCGGCGAAATATAGCGCGGGGCCTCGCCGCCGAACGGCCGGCCGGGGCGCGGCTCGAGCTGTGTGATCAAATGCAGGCCGGCCATCACGTGGTCCATGCTGCAATTAAGCGCCTTGGCCAGGCCTTTGTAGTCGTGGCGTTCCAAATCGTGCAGGTGGTCTTTGACCATCTTAATTACGATATCGTCACAAACGCGCAAGGCGTTGAGTTGTATCAACAGGCATTCCGACAAATCGCGCGCAGCGACGCCGGCCGGCTCAAAAGATTGGATCTGCTCCAGCACCCACTCCGCGTTGTCCGGGTCGATCTTTTCCCTGGTGCTGATTTCGTCGAGCGGGGCGGAGAGGTAGCCGTCGTCGTTGATGTAGCCGATGAGGATGGCGCCGGTCAGCTTCGATTCGGGGTCGAGGTCGGTCATCTGTAGTTGCCACATCAGATGATCGGCCAGCGTCTCAGTATGCGTCAGAGACGTTTCGGCCTGTTCGCGCTCTTCGTCTTCAAAACCGCCGCGGTATTCGCGGGCCGAACGGTCAGAGAAATAGCGGGCCCAGTCGATGTTGTTGTCCGCCGGGTTGTACGAGTCGTCGGTCTTCTGTTCTTTGCGTTCGGGACCGACATCGGGCAACTCGCGCGGGCTTTCGACCGGTTCGACCGTTTCTTCGAGGAAGGGGTTCTCTGTCAGTTCCTGCTGGATTTGTTCGACCAGCTCCAGGTGATTGAGTTGCAGGAGTTTGATGGCCTGCTGCAGTTGGGGCGTCATGATCAGCTGTTGCTGCAACCGCAGATTCAGCTTCATTTCCAGCGCCATGTTGGCCTGCGCCCCCTTCGCTCAGAGCCGGAACTTATCCCCCAAGTAGATTTCCCGCGCCTTTTTCGAGCCGGCGATAGCCTCGGGGTTACCTGCTTCGAGTATTTTCCCTTGGTGAATGATATAGGCCCGGTCGCAAATGTGCAGCGTCTCGCGCACGTTGTGGT
>PMZC01000038.1 GCA_003170555.1 Deltaproteobacteria bacterium | reverse complement strand
CCTTCAGCGGATGCGGTTCGAACGTGATGACCGCCGCGGCCGACGAGAAAAAAATGCCCGCGGCGGTCATCACGTTCGAACCGCATCCGCTGAAGGTGCTCAACCCGAACAAGGGCGTGCGCATGATTTACCCTTACGCCGGCCGCGAGCGGCTGCTGGCGCGGCAAGGGGTGGACGTGCTGGTCACCGAGCGCTTCACGCACGAGCTGGCGGAAACGCCGGCCGAGAAATGGGTGGTCGAGGTGCTCGTCGATCTGCTGCAGGTCGACACGCTGATCATGGGCTACGACTTCAGCTTCGGCCGCGGGGCCGACGGCGACGCGCAGCAACTGATCCAGCTCGGCAAGCGCTTCGGGTTCGTCACCGAACAAGTGCCGGCGCTAGTGGTCGACGGCCGGCCGATCAGCTCGAGTCGCATTCGCCGGTTGATCGAAGCGGGCGAAGTGAGCATCGCGCTCAATCTGCTGGGGCGGCCGTTCCATCTGACCGGCGAGGTGATCCACGGCGACCGCCGGCTGATCGGCTTTCCCACGGCGAACCTGAAAGTCGACGCGGATCTGCTGCCGCACGTCGGCGTCTACGGCAGCGTGGCGGCGGTCGGCGGCAAAGCGTACGCGGCGGCGGTGAACGTCGGCTGGAACCCCACCTTCGAAGAGAAAGAGCTGCGCGTCGAGGCGCACCTGCTCGACTTCACCGGCGACCTGTACGGCCAGACGATCGAAATTCACTTCCTGCGGCGGTGGCGCGACGAAAAGAAGTTCGGCTCGGTCGAGCAGCTCGCGGCGGCCATCCGGCGCGACATCGACAAAACCAAACAGCTCTTCGCCGATCAAAAGCCGGAGGAATGGCTCTCGTGAAGCGAGCCCGCGTCTGGCTCGATCCGAAGTTCTTCCTCGGCCTGCTGGTCTCGGCGTTTTTCCTGTTCATCGCGTTTTACAAAATCACGCTGCATCCGTTCGGCGTGACGCCGCGGGTCGACTTCCATTTGATGTGGATCGCGATGACCCAGGCCAACAAGCTGCTCTTGCTCGCGGTCTCGGCCCAGGTGCTCTTCATGCTGTTCGTGCGCGGACACCGCTGGTCGCTGTTCCTCAAGCCGATCAAGCGCGTGCCCTGGATTCCGCTGGGCTGGTCGACCTGCATCGGCTTCGCGGTGAACAACCTGCTGCCGGCGCGGCTCGGCGAGGTGGCGCGGTCGATCAGCGCCAGCCGCAAAACGAAGATCGGTTTCGGCGCCGTGTTCGGCACGGTGGTGGTCGAGCGCATTTACGACACACTGTCGCTGCTCGTGCTGTTCGTGCTGAGCCTCTACGTCTGGGAGTTCGCCGGCCCGATGGACAAACTCGCCGCGGCGGTGCGCGAGCAGTTCGGCGTCAACATCAGCCAGCGGGTGATCGCGATCAATCTCAGTGCGCTGGTCGGCCTGATTCTGCTCATCGTGGTGCTGCTGAAATGGAAAACCGAACTCGCGTTGCGGATCGCGGGTTTCTTTTTCCGCGTGCTGCCGGCGCGCTGGCGCGAAAAAACGCTGACCGGCGTGCGCAACTTCATCGGCGGCCTCACGCAAACCACGGAGCCGCTCGAAGTGATCTGGATTCTGATCATCTCGGCGGGGCTGTGGGTGATCAGCGCGTTTTCAGTGTGGGTGGGCCTGGCCGCGTGTGGGCTTCACGCCGGCGCGACCGACGCCATCTTCGTCTTGATGAGCATGGCCATCGCCGTTTCGATTCCCGCCAGCCCCGGCTACGTCGGGCCCTATCATTTCCTCGCCGCCACCGCGATCACGCTCTGCCTGGGAACGCCGTGGGACCAGGCGATGGGCGCGGCCATTGTCATTCACTTGGCGAACTACATTCCGCAGACGGTGTTCGGCTTGTTCGCCCTCGCCCGCGAAGGATTGTCGCTCAAGGAGATCGAAGAGGCGAAGGCGTAGAGGCGGGTACCGGGTCTCGGGTACCGGGTTCCGGGTTCCGGGTAGGGGCAACCCCCCGTGGTTGCCCATCATCCGGGCAGGCACGGGGGCCTGCCCCTACTGGTTTCGAAAATAATTCCAAATCGCCGCCGGCCTCATTTGCGCCAGCAGGTGGAACTCCACGCGGGCGGCGGACCAACACGCGTCACACGTCGGAGCCGGTAAACGATGGATCGCCTCGCGCAAACCCAGCGCGACGGCGTCGATCCGCGCGCCGAGGTCATCGCGTCCGCAGATGCGCAGGCAGCCGTCGGCCTCGAGGCGGCAAAACAGCAAATGGCCGAGGCACGCAATCGGCGCGGGGTCGGGCCAGTGGCGCAGGTAGCGCAGCCCGGCCGCCGAATTGCCGACCGGCTCGTCCTGCTTTTTCCACTCGATCAGCCGGTCGATCGCCGCCCGGTAGCTCGCCGTGTCGGGCGCGGTCGGGTTCGGTGAGCAGCCGTCGAGGCCCAGCGCCGTGCCCGGTTGGAAGAACGCGCGCGCGCCGAAACGGCGGGCCGTCTCCAGCACGTGCGGCAGGTGGTCGAGGTTGTCGCGCGACAGCACAGTGTAAAACGTGAGCGGCAGCTTCTCGCGGCGCACAAGTTCCGCGGCGCGCAACACGGCGTCGTGCGAGCCGGCGCCGCGCACGGCGTCATGCACCGCCGGCGGACCGTCCAGACTGATGGTCACCCGGTGCGCCAGGCGGACGACGTCGATTTTGTGCTCGACCAGATGGCCGTTGGTGTTGAGGTTGATCGACAACCCGCGGGCGCGGGCGCGGGTCAGCAGTTCGCCGAGGTCCGGCCGCATCAACGGTTCGCCGCCGGTGACGCTCAGGCGCAGCCCGCCGAGGTCGGCCAGTTCGTCGATCAGGCGCGCCCACTGGCCGGTCGTCAGCTCGCCCTGCCCGTCGCCGGCCCGGCCGCAATAGGCGCAGTCGAGATTGCAGCGGTTGGTCACCAGCAGGCTCGCCACGAGCGGCGTGCGGCGGCCGTTCAGCCGGGCCGCCAGCAGCGCGCGGGCTAGGTGGAAGGCGTTCGCCGGGTTCATGGGCCCCTTTCGGCGTCTGGGGAGGTTTGCTCCTTTCAATACTACCGGTCAGAAAGGCCATTGACAAAGGCCCTCTGAAGAATATGATTACGGCGTTTTCCGAATCTCTAAGGAGGAAAGTGATGAAGAAGCTCAGCATTGTTGTACTGATGTTGGGTCTGGCGGCCTTGCTCTTCGCTTGCGCCCCGAAACCCGCGAGCATGACTGTAAGCCCGGCGACCGTGGATCTCGATTCGAAGGGCGCCACGGCCCCCTTGCAGGTGCAGTTTGCGGACAAGAACGGCGCACCCGTGCAGGCCAAGACCCCGGTGACCTGGACCAGCAGCAACGCCGAAGTCGCGACCGTCCAGGACGGCACCGTGACCGCGGTGGGCTCTGGTGAAGCCACCGTGACCGCCACCGCGGGCGAATTGACCGCCACCGCGACCGTACGCGTCGCCATCCCGGCGGCCGTGAAGCTCGCTGAGGCGGAAGTTACCCTCGGGGTAGGTCAGAGCAAGACCGTGGGCGCGAAGGTCGTCGACGCCAACGGGATGGAGCTGGCCGGCAAGAGCGTGACCTGGACCTCGGCTAACGCGGCTGTCGCCGAAGTAGCCGACGGCAAGATCACCGGCAAGACCGAAGGCTCCACGACGGTTACCGCGACGTTCGGCACGCTGACCGCGACGGTGAAGGTCGTCGTGAAGAAGGCGGAAGCCACGCCGAAACCGTCCACGACCCCGCCGCCCAAGAAGCCGAAGCTGGAGAAGAAGCCCGTGCCGACTCCTCCGGCTAAGAAACCGGCCCTCAAGAAGCACCCGCACTAAAGATCGTTTCCTGAGTCCTGTAAGGGCTGGCGCGGCAGCGATGCCGTCCAGCCCTTTTTCGTTCTTTTGAGCTGATGCCCCACGGTTGATGGCCTTGCAAGAAATAGTCGCCCCTTTTACGGAAGACCTCGACGCCCGTGGATCGGGCGCTAGAAGTTAGCCCAGTATTTTCAATGCTGGGCGCTCCGGCCCCAGGGTTGAAAACCCTGGGCTNNAGCGGCAAACGGTCGGGGCAAACTAGAAAGGTATATTGTTTTTTGCAAAACCATAAACCGTGGGCTAACTCAAGCGTCCCCAGCGGGACGAACGAATCCAGCCAACAATTCATCGCTGGGAACGCATCTATTCGACCGTCACCGACGACTAGACCCCAGACCCCAGACCCCAGACCCTAGACCCCAGAC
>PMZC01000024.1 GCA_003170555.1 Deltaproteobacteria bacterium | reverse complement strand
GTCCAGCCGCGTCCGAAGTGGGCGATGTCCGATATCGGCGCGGACAAGACAGTGCAGGCCGGCAGTTTGGTCGACACGATCTTCCTCGACAGCGTTGAAGGTCTGGCGGTCGACAAATGGATCGCCATCGGCGCGGAGTCGCGCGCGATCGCGCAGGTCGGTTCGAACTACGTTTCCCTGCGCAGCAAGCTCAGCGCCGCGCCCGCCGCCGGCACGCCGGTTTGGTCCGGCGGACCGCTGTATGAAACGCTCTATAGCCGGGTGTTAGAAATGATTTACGCCCTCGATCCGGGCGACGCGCTGGCGCCCGGAATGGAGAGCGATCGCTTCCGCCTGGTCGAGCTTGCCGACTTTGCGATCGCCACGCCGGCGACGACGGTGCGTCCGATCGTGAATGCCGACATCGTGGAAATCATCACGCCGGGTTTGATCCGGATCGTGCAGGGGTAACGTGGGCGAATACTACGACCAATTTGAAGACGGCATTTTTCTCGGCGCGGACTGGTCCGTGTGGGCGGGCTCAGGTTCGTTCGCCGAAAGCGACGGCAGGCTTCGAGGCGAGAGCGCCGTCAATCAATCCGCGATTTGCAACTACAACAAATGGTTTTTTTCAGGATTCTTGTTGGGCGTGGATTGGGAAACCGATTTTCCGCAACTCGACGAAGGACAAAACGCCGACCTGCTGCTGGCCGTCCTCAGCGCCGGCGCGGCGGTCAGTATTGGGCGGCGTTCGGAGTGGGTCGGCGGCGGCCACGGTCGCCGCGAAATCATTTATGCCCGGTGCCAGAAAAATCAGATCGAAGTCGGCCGCGAGGAAGTCGTCTGCGATTCAGGCGCGGGAACATTTTTTATGATGGTCACCAGTGAGACCGTCAGTTGCTATTACGCGATCGGCCGTGGCGATCCGATCCCGCTCGCATCTTTCAGCGTCGATCTTGAAGGTTGGTACTTTGCATTAAGTCTCGAAGGACAAAATGGAGCGTTCAGCGCCGGCTACTACGACAATTTTATTGTTGAGAGCGACGGCTTCAAGATCGACTCGCTGACGCCGGACATCACCAGCCTCCACGCGGCCGAGATTCTGACCGTCAAAGGCGTCAACCTCGGCGTCGTCACACCAACAGTGACCGTGGGCGGCGAGGCATGTGTGGTCGAGGCGATCGACGGCGGCACGATTCGCGCGACGACGCCGCAGTTGAAACGAACGGGCGATCTTGAGGTGTTGATCGCGCTGCCGAATCCGCCCGGCATGACCGGCGAAACGGCGACCGCGAAGCTCTCCGTGCGCGATCGCATTTTGAAGATATTGCTGGCCGCGACCGAGCGGGCCTGGTCGCCCACGCCGGCCAGCGTCGGTTACCGCGTGCTCGCCGCGATCGCGGCCGGCAAGGAACGCGCGCGCGCCTTGTCGCTGGCGATGTTCGACGAACTATTCCCCGAAACGGCGACCGACAAAACCGGCTTGCCGTGGTTCGAGCGCGACCTGGCCTTGAGCGAACGGCCGGAACTATCCGAGTTGCAGCGCCGGGCGCGCGTGCGGGCGAAACTCAACGAGCAACCGTCGATCGCCGTGGCGGCCGTCCTGGCGGCCATCCGGCCCTATTGCGTCGACGATCCGATCATCAACGAGGTCGAAGGCTACGAAGATTACGGCGATTCGATCTGGACGCTGTGGTTCGAAGTCGACGACGACGACATCAATAATCCGGCTTGGAATTGGCGCGGCGCGGAAGATTCTCTCCGCTCGGCGAAGCCCGGTTTCGCCGGCGGCTGGATCGGGCGGCGCGGCTTCATTCCGGGCACAAGCATTCCGGGGCGCGACGTGCCCGTGGAGGTATAAATGAGTTCGGTCGGCAGACTCAGCGAACAGGATGGCCAGCAGCCGGTCATGCCGTCTTGGTTCAATTCGCTTTTCCGCCAGTTGAAGTTCTTATTTAGGCCGGGCCTGGTCTGCGCCGAGAATAGCCATCTCGGCCGACTGACCCGCACTTCCGCGACGCGCATCACGGTGACCATGCCCGACGCCAACGCCGGCGAGTTCGTTTTCAGCGCTGGTCAGTTCATGCAGGAAGTCGCCCAGCCCTACGTCGATTTTCAACAGACCGACGTGCCGGGCGGCTACGCGATTTATTACGACGCGCAGGTCAATCAGAACGTCGCGTGTCCGAGGTTTGAAATTTGGCCGCGCAAAGCGGTGATCGTCGACGGCGTGCCCCAGATCGACGCGAAACAATACGTCGTCATCGGCTGGGCGATGTGGAACGGCACGGCATACCAAATTTCTCCGCAGAGCGAAGCCTTGCGCCTCGCGGCTTTGGGCATTCTGCCGACCGCCGAAAGCTATCGCGGCCCGCTCGCCGTGCGCGACGACGAGCAAATCACCCTCGGCGATCGGATCAAAGCCGGCCCGGGCGCGCCGCTCGATCCGAACGCGATGGTTTCGCCGGCGTACCTGCAACTCGTCGTCGGTTGGTTCATGCGGCTGGTCATCGGCCCGAACGCCGACTGGAATTTCGGCCGCAACGGAGTCTTCCAGTTCGACTCCGCGCTGCTGCGCCTGCTCGCCGACTCGGTGCTGCACCTCATCAATTCCACGCTCAAACTCGCCGGCACGGCGGTCGAAATGTCGGGTGGCTCGCGAATCAAATTCCTTGATTCCTACTACCCCGGCGAATGGATGCCCAACGAATTGACGGTCGAGGAGGTCTCAAAAATTCACGGCGTGATCGCCGCGGACGGTACAATCCGCGCCGGGCGCGGCATCGATCACGTCAATCACGTTGGGGGGTCCGGCACATACACAATTCATTTTAGTCGGCCGTTCGCCGACACCAACTATCGTATTTATTACACCAGAACGGGCGGAGAAAACGGCATCATCAATTGGCTCTCACACATCGAGACCGACCAAATTGAAATTAATTTTGATAGCGGCGGACAATGGGCCGAATGCGATTTTGTTTTTGAAATCTTCGGCCGCATGACCAGCGCGCCGATCGTTCTGCCGCCGACGTGAAAAGGGAGTTGCCAATGCCGCTTCGGCCAACCCATTCCTTCACCCGCAACGCCGCGGTGCGTTTCGCGAAGCGGGCCTGGGGTGGGTTCGTCTTCTTCTGGCAGATGAACTTCCTTTTCGCCTATTTCTGCCTCATTCGCCACGAACTTCGCCTGGAGTCTTGGCTCCGGAGCCGAAAGGGGAAACCATGCTGCTGACCCTCACCACTCCGCTGACCCGCAACCCGGCCGTGCGGCGCGCGCAGGAACTGTTGCTGGCGTTGGGCTACGATCTCGGGCCATACAAGGCCGACGGCGCGTATGGCAACGCGACGAACTCCGCCGTGCGCATCTTCCAGCAGGATTACGGGCTGCCCATCACCGGCGACATCGACGATCGCACGATGAACGCGCTGCAGATCAGCATCGAGGCGCTGCGCCCGAATCTGCCGAGTTCGCAGGTGCAGCTTCCGTTCCCGCTCATCGACCTGACGAAGGACGGCATTCTGCCGTGTCACTATCACCCCGAACGTTCGCCGATCCCGGCCGCGAATTTCCGGGGCTTCACGCTTCACTGGACGGCGTGCCTCATGGGCGCGAGCCTCGGCGCGTGGAACGTCTGCAATGCACAGACCGGCATCCGGCGCGACGGCACGATCATGATGATTCTGCCCCAGGCGCTGAGCGGCCCGCCGCTGCCGGCGTACGTCTCGCACGGCAACGGGCTGAACAGCGCGACCGAGGGCATCGAGATCGAGGCCAACGGCGAGGGCGTCATCGGCAACTCGCACACTTGGTGGAAAGAGGGCGGCGGTCCGTACGAAGCGACCGACGCGCAGATCGCGGCCGCGCGCGCGTATCTGACGATGCGCTGCAGCGCGCTGCGGGCGAAGGGCGTCAACCCGACCTGGATTCGCGCCCACCGTCAGTCGAGCGACCAGCGGCAGTGCGACCCCGGCGAACGAATTTGGCGTGAGGTCGGACTGTGGGCAATCGCCAATCTTGGCCTCGACGACGGCGGCCGCGACTGGCAAACCGGAACCGGACTGCCCCTGCCGAAGGCCTGGGGCGATCGCTATACGGCCGCGTTCTAGCGCGGCGCGAACGGCTCTTTGACAACTGAATAGCAAGCAATTCTAAGAGTGAGTTTCCGCCCCTCCGACAAAAAAGGAGGGGCAGAGTTTTGGGTGCGCAAACACCCTCAACCGACCGTGGAGTTAGCACGATCCCAGCAAGCGCCGGCTGCCCCTAAGCACAACGTGAATTTAGCCCGGCGCGTGGGAGCAAATCAATATGGTGAAGGTAGTAAGTCTATTTTCGGGTTGCGGCGGCCTGGACCTTGGCGCGCGTGGCGGGTTCGTGTTCCTCGGCCGCCGCTTCCCGACGAATCCTGTTCAGATCGTGAAAGCGATCGACTTTGACCGAGACGTGGCGGCCGTCTACGCCGAGAACCTGGGACCGATCGACGTGGCCGACGTCCGGACGGTGACTGACTGGCCGAACGCTGACCTGGTGATCGGCGGCCCGCCGTGTCAGCCGTTCAGTCTCGCCAGCAAACACCAAATCGGCGCGAGCGATGAGCGCAACTGCATTCCGGCCTTCGTCGACGTGGTGAGCAAGATCAGACCGCGCGCGTTCCTCATGGAGAACGTCGTCGGCCTGATTTGGGTGAAGCGGCATCGCGCGTACTTCGACCAGGTGCTGGAACAACTCGCGGACTTTGGCTACAGCGTCGAGTGGCGGCAACTGAACGCGGCCGACTACGGCGTGCCCCAGGTTCGTGAGCGCGTATTTGTGCAAGGTGTGCGCGGCGCGAAATCCACCGGCCCCTGGTGGCCGGAACAAACCCACGCCGAGAAGCCGGAAGGCAAACTCAAGCCGTGGGTGACCGTGCGCCACGCCATAGCCGATCTCGAAGCCGCCTACCACAAAGATCGCATCGGCCATTTGCCCGAAGGCGGGCTGCGGTATCCGCGCTACAAGTCGAGCAACCGGCGCATGTTCGCCGATCGGCCGTTCTTCACGATCAAGTGCGACCAGACCGTGAAGTTGGGTAGCGTGTTTCATCCGTGGTTCAACCGCTCGCTGACGCTGACCGAGTTGAAACGGGCGTGTTCGTTCCCCGATGACTTCGTGATTCAAAAGCGCGGCAAGGCGCTGGGCAACGCCGTTCCGCCCGTGCTGGCTTGGCACCTGGTGCGCGCGATCGCGCGGGGCCTCGGACAATGATCGCCCAGCGATTCTGGCTGCCCTCCGTGACGTCACAGTTCGTGATCTGCCCGATTCCTTTTCACCTCGATACCTACAAGGGCTGCGTGCACGGCTGCTGTTATTGCTTCGGCCGCGACCTGGTGAACTGGACCCGGCGGACGCGCAGCCTGCTCTTTGCCGAACTAGAAGCCAACTCGCCTCGTCAATTATCCGGTTGGATGCAGCGCGTCTATGGACGCCGGCGAAACTTCCGGCACGCCGCGACCGTGTTCATCAACGAGCGCGTACCGCTGAAGATCGGCGCGATCTGCGATCCATGCCCGCCGGTCGAAAACGAGCTGCACATCACCGAGGAAACTCTGCGCGTCCTGGCCGACTACGATTACCCGGTGCAGGTGCAGACCAAGAACCCGGAGATTCTGCGGCAGGTCCTCCAGAGGATCGGGCCGGGACACAACATCGTCGTCTCGGTGACTGTGATCAGCCTCGATACGAAATGGACCAGGCGCGTGGAACCAGGCGCCCCGCCACCGCAAAGCAGGCTAGAAGCCATCAAGGGCATCACGGATGGTCTTGGCTACCCGGTAATGGTGAAAGTGCAGCCCGCAGTGTTCCCCCGCGTATTGCGGGAGCTTCCTGACCTGGTGGCTGCGATCGCCAAGGCCGGCTGCTGGGCGTTCAATACGGAAGGGCTGAAGGTGAAGATCGCGATGCCCCAGAACGAGCAGCGTATCTTTGGCGCGCTCGGCCGGACTGTCAGGCAAGAGTACCGAGACACGGTCGGACATCGCGAGGGCAGCGATTGGGTGCTGAAGGACGAGTTCAAACGGCAGTACATCGATCTGGCGGTCGGCCTGGCCAAACTCTACGGCCTGAAATACTTCTCGGCCGACAACTCACCGCTGGGCCTCGGTGACGGCTACGAATGCTGCGGAACGGAGCGTCTGCGGGACTACAACGTGTTCGCATACAACCGTCGATCGCAGGCATTTGGCATGATGCAGCGATCGCCGCTTGGTGAGTGCGCTGTTCGGTTTGTCAGGTCGATCAGGATGCGCAGCTTCCGGACGATCCACGACGCTGTTGATGACCAGCTAGAAGGAAGCTAGTTGGCAGTCAGTAGAAAGGTCATAAAAGAGGGCAACGCGGATCGAAGCGGGATTTGAAATCACGTTTCGATCCGCGCACAAGATTGAATCCAGATAACTTGCCAGTCATCCCCAAAAGGCAAAACGTCGATTTTTCATCCTATTTGACGTTTTTTTTCATCCTTTTTGGCGGTCAACA
>PMZC01000262.1 GCA_003170555.1 Deltaproteobacteria bacterium | reverse complement strand
GGCGTTTGGAAACCGACGCGGGTCGGGATGTTCACGTTGAACAGGAATTCCTGCATGCACTGGAAAACCTGGCGGTATTCCAGCTTGTCGTAGCGGATGAACGGGGCCAGCAGCGTGTCGAAGTTGGCGAACGCCTGCGCGCCGGCGCTCTCGCCCTGCAGCGTATAAAAGAAATTGACCACCTGCCCGAGCGCGCTGCGGAAGTGCTTCGCCGGGCTCGATTCCACCTTGCCGAACACGCCGCCGAAGCCGCGCCGCAGCAGGTCCTGCAGGTCCCAGCCGCAGCAATAGACCGAAAGCTGGCCGAGGTCGTGCAGGTGGAAATCGCCGTCGTGATGGTGCTGGCCGATTTCCTTGGTGTAGATGCGCTGCAGCCAGTACGCCGCGCTGACCGTGCTGCTGATGTGATTGTTCAGGCCCTGCAGCGAGAAGCTCATATTCGAGTTCTCGTTGATGCGCCAATCCTGCCGGTTGATGTACTCGTCGATCATCGCCACCGCGTCGTCGAGCAGCTTGCGGGTCTGCCGCGCTTCGGCGCGCTTCTGGCGATAGAGGATGTAGCGCTTGGAAATGTCGGAGAGGTCGTGGTGGATCAGCCGGTTCTCGACCAGGTCCTGCACGTTCTCCACGGTCGGCAGCCGGTTGTCTTTGTACAAGATGTCGAGCAATTCGACCGTCTCGCCGGCGATCTGCTCGGACAGGGCGTGATCGTTGTTGCCGCAGGCACGGAACGCTTTATAGATCGCTTCCGTGATTTTGCTCTTGTCAAACGGGACAACGCGACCGTCTCGTTTTCTGATGGCGCGTATCATCGAAATGAATTCCTTAGCTCGTTGTTACCGTCAACAAACCCGACCGCTGGACCGACCCGGCGGGGCGTGGCTCCCCGCGCCAGCGATCGAGGTGGCTCGGATTTCGGATCCGAACGCTTCCTACCGATTCGCCGCGTTGCGCGCAGCTTGTCGGGTTGCCCGGTCGGCCTCTTCTGCTCCTTGCGGAGCCCCCCAAGGCCCTCTTGCCAAGACCGCATCAAAAGACCGTGAGCCGCGGATGAGTTTTCTTGACAAACCGCTTTAACTATCGCGGCTTACGGCCTTGAATTTCAAAGACATTCGACTTCATGAAAATACCCATCGGACAGGGGTTGATACTAGGACGGTCGTAAAAAAGTGTCAAGAAAAAAAACAACATGTGGTGTAAAAAAAGCGCATGTCCCACAAGAAGTGGGGGTTTCTCTTTACACACTGCGTCAATGGACAAGTGGCCGGGGATCAAAGCGTTTTTTGCCGTCGATCCGCCGCGCCGAACGCCCCGGAGACCGGGAAAAAGCCACCGAATTTGTCGCCGGACCGGCCGGGGCTCGACCACGCCCGACCGCGCTCGACCGGCTCTTCCAACTCTATCGTATCCCCTAATACGGCCGATACGTGAGCGCCGCAAAAAGACAGCAGTCCGCGAAAAAAAGCTGCGCGCGGCCGCTTCCCGCCGATTCGGCGCGGGCGCCCTTGGCTCTTTGCGGTTTTTGGAGTAGTGATTAACGAAATCAGTATCAGGTGTGCGGCCGCTCGCCACAAAACGTGGTCGAGGTGAAGGAGAACGCCCATGGCGAAAAAACTCAGGATTCTTTCCGTTTGCAGCGAAGTTACGCCTTACGCCACGACCGGCGGGCTCGGCGACGTTTGCGCCGCGCTGCCTGGCGCGTTGGCCGAGCGCGGGCATCAGGTCGACGTGATCATGCCGGCCTATCAGACGCTCAAGCTGGCGAGCGCCGCCACGGAAGCGCTGGGCGATCCGCTGGCGATCCACATGGCCGGGGCGACGGTGGCGGGCCGCCTGCTCGAAGCGAAGATCGGGAAACGCTGGCGGCTGCTGTTGGTCGACCAGCCGGAATACTTCGGGCGCGAATCGCTGTATGTCGATCCGGCGACGGGCCGCGACTACGCCGATAACGCCGCGCGGTTCGCTTTTTTCTGCAAAGCGGTGATCGAATGGCTCGCGCGCGCCGGTTTCAAGTACGACATCGTCCACGCGCACGACTGGCAGACGGCGCTGGTCATGAGCTACCTGCGCAAATGGGCCGGTTGGAACGAGTGGTTGGCCGCGCCGGCCACGCTGTTCACGATTCACAACGCCGGATTTGAAGGCCAGTTCCCGACGGTTGACGGCCGGTGGTTCGACCTGCCGACGGAAGCGTACAACGTCGACGAACTGGAATTTCACGGCGGCTGGGGCCTGTCGAAGGGCGGCATCCTGCACGCGGATTGGGTCTCGACCGTGTCCGAGCGCTACGCCAAGGAAATCCAGACCGAGGAATACGGTTTCCGCCTGGCCGGCGTGTTCGCCAAGCGCGTCGACCGGCTGGTGGGCATCGCCAATGGCATCGACACGAAGGCGTGGGACCCGGAAACCGACCCGCATCTCGCGGCGCACTTCAACGCGGCGCGGCTGGACGGCAAGGCGAAGTGCAAGCACGCGCTGCTCAAGGACTTCGGTCTGCCGGCGGAATGGAGCCGGAGACCGGTGCTGGGTTTCATCGGCCGCCTCACCGAACAGAAGGGGCTCGACCTGATCGTGCCCATCGCCGAAGACCTCGTCGCGCACGGCTACATTCTGACGATCCTCGGCGACAGCCAGGAAAAGGACACGCCCACGCGCAAATCGTACAAAACCCAACTGCTCGACCTGGTGGCGCGCTTTCCGGAATTCGTCGGCGTGCGCATCGGCTTCGATGAGCCGCTCGCCCATCGCATTCAGGCGGGCGCCGATATGTTGCTCGCGCCGAGCAAGTACGAGCCGTGCGGCCTGGTGCAGATGTGCGCGCAGCGGTACGGCACGATCCCGGTCGTGCGGGCCACCGGCGGCCTCGACGACACCGTCAAAGGCTGGTCAAAAGGCGCGCGCGGCGCCAATGGTTTCAAGTTCAGCGACTACCAGGCGGAAGCGCTGCTCAAGGCGCTGGCCGACGCCGCCGACCTGTTCACCGACGCCAAACGCTGGCGCAAGATGATCGACAGCGCCATGGCCCTCGACAACTCGTGGGAGACGCGCGTCGGTCGATACGAGCGGCTGTATCAGAAGATCGTCAAGACCAAGCAGGAAGCGGCGCAGCCGGCGATCGCGTAACCGTAGGGGCGGGTCTGTGACCCGCCCATTCGCCACGGGCAGGTCTAAGACCTGCCCCTACGATACCGGCCAGCCGATCCACTCGATCTCGTTACAATCCGCGAAACGCCGCGCCATGACTTCGAGCGCTTGCGGATTGTCGTCGATCAGCGTGAAGCGCCGGCCGAGTTCGAGGCAGGCCGCGCCGGTCGTGCCGCTGCCGGCGAAGAAATCGAGCACGCGGTCGCCGGGGTTCGACGACGCGAGCACGATCCGCCGCAGAATGCCGAGCGGTTTCTGCGTCGGGTAGCCGGTGCGTTCGCGGCTGTTGGTCGGCACGATCGTGTGCCACCACGTATCGGTCGGCAGTTTGCCGCGCGCGGCTTTTTCGGGCCCGACCAGCCCCGGCGCCATGTACGGGATGCGGTCGATCGCGTCGGTGTTGAACGTGTAACGGCGCGGGTCTTTCACGTAGACCAGAATGTTGTCGTGTTTGGGCGGCCATTTGTTTTTCGGCCGGCCGCCGTAATCGTAGGCCCAGATGATCTCGTTCAAAAAGCAGCGCGGTCCGAAGATGTCGTCGAGCAGCAGCTTGGTCGCGTGGACCTCGCGGTAATCGAGGTGGACGTACAACGTGCCGTCGTCGCGCAGCACGCGGCGGGCCTCGACGAGCCGCGGTTCGAGAAAGGCGAGGAAGTCGTCGAAGTGATCGGCGAACGACCGGCGGCCGAGCTTGACGGTCGCGTAGCGTTGGCCGCCGAAGCCCGTGCGGTCGCCGTCCGCCGCGCGCACCGTGCGCAGTTGCGTGCGCGTTTGCGCCTTGCCGGTGTTGAAGGGCGGGTCGATGTAGATCAGCGCCGCCGAGCGCGCCTTCATCTTTTGCAGAATGGGCAGGTTGTCGCCGAAGTGGATGCGGTGGCGCTTCACGTCTTCTTCTTCACCTGAATTTTGAGCGTCTGCCCGGCCTTCAGTTTGGCGTGACGGCGCAGGTTGTTCCACCCCATGAGGTCATCGACGGTGCAGTCGTAGCGGGCGGCGATGGCGGCCAGCGTATCGCCCGCGCGAACCTGGTAATTGATCCACTTGAACGCCCCGGCGGGTTGGGCGCTCGGACCGGCCGTCGGAATCGTCAGCTTTTGGCCGGCGCGGAGCCGGGCGCGTGTCGACAGGCCGTTGGCGGCGGCGAGTTCGCGCGCGGAAACGCCGGAATGCGCCGCGATCTTCGCCAGCGTGTCGCCCCGGCGGACCGTGTACGACTCCGGCGCGCTGTCGCTGACGGCCGCGGCCGACAACGCGAGCGTTTGTCCCGGCCGCAAGGCGCCGGCTTCGGTCAGACCGTTCCACGAAATCAGACTTTGCACCGGCAGGTCGTAGAGCGCGGCGATGCCGGCCAGCGTTTCACCGCGCCGCACCGTGTGCGTTTGCGCCGCTGGTTCGGGCGCGCCGCCGCCGACGTAAATGACCAGCGTCTGGCCGCGGCGAATTTGGTCGTTCTCGCCGATGGCGCGTTTGTTCCAGCGCCGCAGGTCCGGCACGGACACGTCGTAGCGATCGGCGATGGTCCACAGATTATCGCGCGAGCGCACCTTGTACACGATCTTCTTCGGCTGAGCCGATCGAGCCGCCGCCGCGCGCGCGGTGGAAGTGGTCGTCGCCGGCGGGGCGGTCGTTGCGGGGCGGCGCTGCGCCTGCTCGAGCTGTTGCACGCGCGCGAGGGCGACCTGGTTGTCCGGGCTCACCGGAACCATGATCACCTCGCCGACGCCCGGCAGGTGGCGTTCGAGCAATCCGTTGGCGTCGATGATGCGCTGCACCGGCACGTTGTACAGCTTCGCGATGGATGCCGGCGATTCACCGGCGCGGATGCGGTGGGCGATCCAGATCACCGACCGGGTTTGCAGCAGGTCGTCGAGATTCGCCAGCAGCTTTTCGCGCGTGCCGTGCGGCAGGCGCAATTCCCACGAACGGTCGGGCGGCGTGGCGTGGCGGACGAGCGCGCGATTCAGGCCGAACAGCCCGCTCGGCGGCGCGCCGATCGTCGCGGCGACCGCCTCGAGCTCGACCGAACCGCGAATCGTGATCGTGTCGTAATCGACGGCGTTGTCCGGCGGCGTCTGGAAACCGAAATGCGCGGCGTCGTAATAGAGAATCATCGCCGCGATCCACTTCGGCACGTAGCCCATCGTCTCCGGGTGCAGGCGCAGCTTCCAGTAGTTCGCCGCGCCGGCTTTGCGGATCGCGCGATCGACGTTCGCCGGGCCGGTGTTGTACGACGCGACGGCCAGCGCGATGTCGCCGTGGTAGTAGTCGAGCGAGTTCTTCAGGTAGCGCGCGGCGGCGTCGGTGGCCTTGATCCAGTCGAGCCGCTGGTCGACCCACCGATCGACGGACAAATCGAAATCGCGCCCCGTTTGCGGCATGAACTGCCACAAGCCCGCGGCGCCCGCGTGGCTGATCGCCGTTTCCGAAAAGCCCGATTCGATCAGCGCCACGCAGAACAGCTCCGCCGGCAGGTTGTACTTCGCCAGCACGCGGTTGATCTGCTGCCGGTAGCGCGACGAGCGGTCGAGATATAATTGAAAGAGCTGGCGGCCGCGCGCGGTGCGGTTGAACACCGCGAGTTGAGCGGCGACGCGACGGCGGGCCGCGGCGTCGAGACCCGCGACATATTGCTTCACGCTCGGGATCGACCGCGCGGCCTCCACGCCGGCGAGGTCCTGCGACGAAGGCTCCGGCGGCGCGATGATGAAGCGCACGGCGTCGGACGGCGTGCTGCGTTCGGGCTCGATCAACTGGTCGAGCAGCGTCAGCAGCATGTCGTATTCGTCGGTCAGGCGCTGGCGCTGCTCCGCCGAACCGTCGAAGGCGAGGATGAGCATCCGCGCTTCGTCGATCTTCGCCTGCGCCTCGGTCGACTTATTCTTCTTGGACAGCGCGACGGCTTCCTGGGCCAGGCGCCGGATGCGTTCGCGCAATTCCTCGAACCGCTCGGGCGGCGCCGCCGGATGCGCGACCACCGGGCCCGCCTGTTCGTCGCTGACCACCGGCGCGCGCGCGGGCGACGGCGCGGGCGTCGGAGTCGGCGCGGCGACGGGCGTCGGGGCCGGCGTCTCGTCGACGATCACCCGCTCGCGAATGCGCGGCGTCGGCGCCGGCGTGGGCGTGGCGACCGGCGTGGGCGCGGGCGTCGGAGAAGAAGAAGCCGCCGTCTCCGGCTCGGCGATGTAGCGGTCCAGATCATCGTGCTGCACTTCGGGCACGCAGGTGAGCACCGCGGCCAACAGCGGAACCGCAACGATCAGCCATAACGCGGTCTGTCGCTTCATTGCAAAAAGATTAAAGTAAACTCGCAGGTATTGCAAGCAATTATTGGATTTAATAGAATTTTCTCTAATATCGGCTGGTTGCGCGTTTTGCCGGTTTATTCGGGCCGGACGAGTCGCGGACATTTTCGTCTTCGCGGCAGGCGTCGGTTCCAAACGGCGGTCGACGCCTTACGCCACGGCCCGCCAGATGAACGCGGCGACGCCGGCGA
>PMZC01000238.1:1317-3050 GCA_003170555.1 Deltaproteobacteria bacterium | reverse complement strand
ATCGCGGGCTGCGCGGACAAGCCGGTGTACCTCGAAGTGACGGACGAAAAAGTCGCCATTCACGACGCGGCCGATCTCTGGGGCCTGGACACCGAGCAGACGCAGGAAGAACTCGTGCGCCGCCACGGCAAGTATTGCGGCAAGCTGGCGATCGGCCCGGCGGGCGAGCACCTGGTGCGCTTCGCCTGCGTGCTGAGCGGCGAACGCGCGCTGGGGCGCGGCGGCGTCGGCGCGGTGATGGGCAGCAAGATGCTCAAGGCCGTCGTGGCCAACGGCAAGCAGAAGATCCCCATGCCGAACGGCGAAGCGTACAAGAATTTCATCAAGGGTTGGATCGGGTATCTGCGCAAGCATCCGGTGACCGGCGAGGCGCTGCCCAAGTTCGGCACCGCCAGCCATCTGAACAAGGCCAGCGCGACCGGCGTACTGCCGACCAAGAATTTCCAGGCCGGCACGTATGAGAACGCGTACGAAATCTCGGGCGAAGCGCTGGCCGAGAAGTACCTGGTGCGCAACGACGGCTGCCAGGCCTGCCCGATCCGCTGCGGCCGCGTGGTCAACATCAAAGGCAAAGAGGTCAAAGGGCCGGAATACGAAACGATGTCCATGTTCGGCTCGAACATTGACAACAAAGACCTCTGGGCGATTTGCGAGTGGAACTACCTGATGGACAAGCTCGGCCTGGACACCATCAGCGCCGGCGGCGTGATCGGCTTCGCCACCGAGCTCACCGCGCGCGGCATGTTGAAGAGCGGTCTCGAATGGGGCAAGACCAAGGGCATCGACAAACTGCTGACCCAGATCGCCTATCGCGAAGGGCTGGGCGACGACCTGGCCGAGGGCGTCATGCGCCTGGCCGAGAAACACGGCGGCGCACGCTTCGCGATTCAGGCCAAAGGGTTGGAACTGGCGGCGTACGAGCCGCGGCGTTCGGTCGGCATGGGGCTGGGCTACGCCACCTCGAACCGCGGCGGCTGCCACATCGGCTCGGGCTTCCTCGTTTACTTCGAGAACCTCGGGCCGATCAACGTCAACCCGCTGCTCACCGACGGCAAGGCCGGCCTCGCCATCTTCCAGCAGAACACGATGGAGGCGATCAGCGCGGTCGGCACGTGCATCTTCACGTCGTACGCGGTGATCCCGCCGGCCGCGGAAAAGCTGTCGCCGTACGGCACGCTCGCGCGCGTGTTGGATAAGGTGCTGCGGATGTCGGGGCCGATTATGGCGCTGCTCTACAAGCTGCCGCCGGAAGCCGCGCCGCTGCATCTGCCGATGATCCCGCATTCGAAAGCGGTCGAGCTGGCCACCGGCATGAACTTCAAAGCCGGCGATTTCCTCGCGCTCGGCAACCGCGTGTTCAACATGGAGCGCATGTTCAACGTGCGCGAACGGCTGGTCATCGACACGCTGCCGAAGCGGTTGACCGACGAGGAGCAGGTGAGCGGCCGGCCGGACACGAAAGTTCCGCTCGCCCGGTTGCTGCCCACGTTCTATCGCGAACGCGGCTGGGACGAGCGCGGGATTCCGACGAAGGGCACGCTCAAGATGCTCGGCCTCGACTTCACCGCCGTGGCGCTGCCGCGGGCGAGCGCCGACGCCGATGGGTTACAGCGCGAATTTCTGGATCAGCGCTTCTCGTACGAAACGAACCATGCGCTGCAGATCAATGCGCGCCGCCGGTTCAATCAGAAGCTGAAGACGCCCGCCATCGCGCCGGCCAAGAAGGCGCCGGC
>PMZC01000238.1:0-1250 GCA_003170555.1 Deltaproteobacteria bacterium | reverse complement strand
AGAAGAGATAGCGGCTAAGCGCCAAAACCAAAGCCCCGGTTCGTCGCCGGGGCTTTGTTATGCGTCGCCGTCGCGCCTATGTTACCTACGTCGCGTTTCCTCTGTCAAACGCGTTCACGCTGGACGACCCGCGCTGCTCGTCTTACATTCTGATCACAGACAACGTCGTCGCGACATGAAAACGAGGCCGGGAGCGACATGTACCAGCTCAAAAGCTCTGACGTGGACGGCCAGGTGCTGGTCTTTCCGCTGGCCAAAGCGCGCGTCACCATCGGGCGCGACCCGTCCAACGATATCGTGCTTTCCGACAACGACGTGTCGCGCTGGCACGCGTTGATCTCGCGCGAGAACCATCACCTCGCGGTGCGCGACATGCAGTCGACCAACGGCGTCTTCGTCAATCACGTGCGCATTCACGATCCGAAGGAATTGCGCGTCGGCGATCTGCTGGTCATCGGCTCCAATCTGTTCGCCGTCGCGCTCGACGACGTGACGGAGGATTACTCGGCGACGACGCCGGCGCTGCATGTGGCGGATGAGTTGTCGCTTTCCGCTTCCTCCCTTGAACCGTTCCACCCGCCCGGTTCGTTCGACCAGACCATCGTCCGCGACAAAAAGGAATTGCTCCAGGGCGCCATCGCCAAGAAGCAGCAGGTCGCGCGTTTTCCGCGCCTGTTGCTGCAAAGCGACGCGCTGGGCGAATATTGTTACCTGCTGGCCGTGCCGCTGTTTCGCATCGGCCGCGCGCCCGATTGCCACCTGCGCCTGCCGGACCGGCGTATCAGCCACCACCACGCCGAAATCCGCGTGCGCCCCGAAGGCAATATGCTGATCGACCTGGGCAGCGATCACGGCCTCGCGGTGAACGGCCGCCGCGTGCACGAGTGCCGCCTGACCGACGGCGACGTCATCGAACTGCCCGCCGCCCGCCTGCTCTATCGCCACGAAGAAGGGCTGCGCGGCAAGGTGTCCGAGTTCCTGAAAAATCTTTTCCGTTAATCACCGTTCCAATTTTCACCGCCGACGATTACCGACCCTGCGTCTACCGCCATTCGTGCCGTGTCACCAGTTGCGCCGGGCCGTTCGCGCGAACTTCGCCGATGATGGTCCGTCGCGCACCGGCGACGTGCGGCGCCGCCGCCGGGGCATGAAGGAAGTCCGCCTCGATGGTCAGGCCGGTCAACTCGGCGCCCGGCGACAGCACGTCAATCGCCACGCTCGCGGCGCCGTCCAACGGAACGGGCCAACGG
>PMZC01000118.1 GCA_003170555.1 Deltaproteobacteria bacterium | reverse complement strand
AGCCGAGGGCGGCTGTGCTCCATGCTTAGGACATACGCAATCGATTGTAGCTTGCGGCTCGCCCTTACCGTGGTGCGAATAGCTGCTGGTAAGTCGCCACCAGCGCCTTGCCGACGGCGGGGCCGGCGCACACCATGCTGTCCTCGGCGTAAACGAACAGGTCGAAGAATTCCTGCGGGGTGAGGAGGTAGCCNNCAATCCTCGCCCAGGTTGACGATCATCTTGTAATCGCCGTCCATGATGTCGCGCAGTTCGAGGCCGATGGTCGGCACGACTTCGCCCGGCGCGGTGGCGACGGTCAGCGGGCCGAAGTGGTAGGCCGTGACGGGTTCCGGATAGTCCTCGCCGTACGGGGGAGCATCGTGCGCGATGACGCCGAGCTTGTCCATGATCGCCAGCAGCGGATTTTGCAGCGGCGCCTGCATCTCGGTGTTGACGATTTCAAAGGTCGGGTTTTGCAGTTCGACCGACTCGCTCAGCAAGTTCGTCGCGGTTTGCGCCAGGCCTTCCGCCATCGTGTGCATCTCGTCCCACGTGCCCCAGCCTTCGCTCGGATCGACGGTGAACGGCTTGAAAGCGTTCCGCGCGCGCACCGACCCGCCCAGATTGCCGTTGACGAACATGTTCACGCCGCCGACGGTGGCGTCCATCACCTCATAGAAAGCGCCGACGAAATCGGCGGTGATCAAGGTGTTGTGGTTCCACTGCGTGGTCGGGTGGCAGCCCCAATTGGTGATCGTCGCGATCGTGCTCCCGTCCGGCGCGAAGAAACCAAGCACCGTGATCGCATCGTCGACCTTCGCGGTCGGGTCTAAGCCGAAGCCGGTTCCGTAAAAATGATTGAAGTGGTAGTTGGGCTCGAGCCCCTGATTGACGCGCGCGATCGCCGGCAGCCGATCGCGGAACGCTTCGAACCCGGCCTCGGCGGCGCCGGCGACCATCAGGTCGATAAATTTGTCGCTGCGTCCGGTCTTGGGCGGGAGGATCACGCCGTAGATGCCCACCGTGTCCGGCGTGCCGTGGCTGTGCGTCGCGCTGACGATGATGTGATCCTGGCTTACGCCGGTTTCCTGCGTGATCTGGTCTTTGATGCGCCGGACGTCGTTTTGCAGCGCGCCGATCGAGTCGAGCACGACGTGAATGAGCACCTGGTGATTCCCGTCCTCGATCGCGACGGCGGTGGCGTAAATCGGATCGTGCACGCCGGTCGACCAGCGGCAGAATTTGTCCGACAGGAAATACATGCCGTAGCCGCCGAGGATCACCGGGAAGTCGGGCGTGATGTCGACGCGCGCCGCGCCGACCCGCAAGGTGGGCTGAGGCGATGCGTCGTCGTCGGCGACGGCGTCATCGTCGGTCGCGTCGTCGTCCGACTGCTGGTGATCGGCCGACTGATCGTCGTCATCACCGCCGCAACCGAGGCCGGCCAACATCAACGCGCACAGCACCGCGAACAAACCCAGGCTCAACCACTTGAACTTCAGCAACCGCATCAGAGAACCTCCGCGTGCGCACCTGCGGCGGCTAGTATAAGGAAGCGGGGCCGTTCGTACAATCACGGGCGCGCGTGGGCCGAGCTAGTTGTTGCGCAGCGCTTTGCGGATGAAGAACAGAAAGAGGAACGGCAGCAAGCGGCTTTTGTGGGGGATCAGCCGCAGCAGCCGCCACATGCGGCGCGGGCGCAGGTAGGTCTGCCAGTACGCGCGCTTCTTCGCGCGGTTCAGCGTTTCCACCGGCACGCGCGACAGGTTCACGTCGCTGTCCCAGAACGAGAACGTCGCCTCGCCCTCCGGCACGGGGATGCCCTGTTCCTGCGCGATGCGGTACAGGTCGCAGCCCTTGTACGGCATCGCGCGATACAGGCCGATGGTGTCGATCTTCGAGGTCGCCGCGAAACGCACGGTCTGGTTGACCTCCTCTTCCATTTCGCCCGGCAGGCCGATGATGAAGTTGCCGTGGATGAGAATGCCGAGCGCATAGGCCTTGTCGATCGCGCGATGCACCTTGTCGAAGTCGAGGTTCTTGCGCATCAGCTTTTGCAGGCGCGGGCTGGCGGTTTCGATCGCGTACATCACGCGGTACACGCCGGCGCGTTTCATCAGCTCGAGCGTTTCGTCGGGCAGCAGGTCGGCGCGCAGGCCGTTGACCACGCTGATCGGCACATGGATGCCGCGCTCGATCAGCCCGGTGAAGATGGCGTTCACGCGCTCGGTGCGAAAATTGAACATGTCGTCGATGATGGTGATCTCGCCGACGCGATGCTCGCGCACCAGCTTTTCGATTTCGCCGATCGTGTATTCCGGCCGGTGCATGCGGTGCACATCGCCGGCGGTTTTGTGGCACCACGCGCAATGGAACGGGCAGGCGCGCGCGGTTTCGACGATCATGTAACGCCGGTGCGCGTAGATCAGCCCGATGCGCGGCAGGCGGCCGTACGCGCCGAGGTCGATGAGGTCCCACGCCGGATAGGGAAGCACGTCGGGATCGGGCGCCACCGGCCGTAGCGGCGTGTGGACGACGCCCCCGTTCGCGCGATACAAAACGCCCGCCACCGATTGCGGATCGCGCCCGGCCGCCAGCGCGTCGACCAGGTCGGCGAAAGCAAACTCGCCTTCGCCCGGCACGACGAAGTCGATGTGCGGATCGTTGGCCAGCGTGTCGTCCGGATAATTGGTCGCATGAATGCCGCCGGCGACGACCGGCGCTTGCGGATGATGCCGCTTCGCCAGCAGCGCCAGCCTGTGCAACACCGGCGCCTCGGGGCTCTGCGCGCTGATTCCCACCACGTCGGGCCGCGCGCGGCGAATCGCGTCTTCCACGCGATCGAGGCGGCGGTAGTCGAGCCGCAGGTCATAGATCGTCGGCTCGTGTCCGCCGTGCTCCCGCAGATAAGATGCGAGGTACATCAGGCCGAGCGGCGGCGAACGTTCGATGTGCTCGTCGTGAATCGCCGCCTGCAACAGCAGCACGCGCGCCATCTCGCCCCCTACCAGAAAAAGCTCTTGCGCACCCACATCGCGACCAGCCGCGGCAGGTTGCTTGTCCAACGCGGCAGGCGAAACAGAATGCGCCCGATGCGCCGCGGGTTCAGGTAAAAACGGAGGTACGCGCGTTTTTTGATCCGGTCCAGCACGGCGTCGGTCATCGTCGAGATATTGATCTTCGATTTGTGGAACTCGTAGCACTCGAAATCAGCGGGCAGCTTCGCGCCGTACTGCCGCGCCAACTCGACCAGCGGCGTGTCGCCAAACGGGATGACGCGGAAAAACGCCGCCGTCGCCAGCTTGCTGCGACACGCCAGGTCCACCGTCGCGCGCGCTTCCGCTTCGGTCTCGCTGGGAAAGCCGAGCATGAACGTGCCGTGCGTCAACACGCCGTAGCGGTTGGTGACCTCGATGATGTCCATCACTTTGTCGATCGCCAGGTTCTTGCCGATCAGCGACTGCAGCCGCGGCGACGCCGTCTCGACCGCGTACATGCAGCGGAACATGCCCGCGCCGACGAGCGCGCGCACCGTTTCCTCGTCCATGATGTCGCCGCGCAGGCCGATGGGAAACGCGAGCTTCAAATCGAGCCCGGCTTCGCACATCAGGCGGCACAACTCCTGCACGCGTTCGCGCTGCAGATTGAACATGTCGTCGACGAAAACGATCTCGCCGATCCGGTGGCGTTCGACCAATTGTCGCAATTCGGTGACCACGTGCGCCGGGCTGCGCGGCCGATACTTCTTGCCCAGAATCTGGTGACAGTACGCGCAATGGTACGGGCAGCCGCGGCTCGTCGCCACCGCCGCGTAGCGCCGCCGCGCCCAAATCACGCCGGTGCGCGGAATGCGGTAGAACGGTTCGAGGTCGAGCAGGTCGTACGCCGCAAACGGCAGCGCGTCGAGATTTTCGATCCACGGCGCCGGCGCGTTGCGCACGAGACGGCCGTCGTCGCGCACGACGAGATTGGGCACGTCGTCGCGCGTGATCTCGCCGGCCAAATAGCGCAGCAGCGCGGCCGCACCGAGCTCGCCTTCGCCCGCAATGACGTAGTCGACCTGCCCCGGCGACAGCGTGTTTTCCGGATACGTCGTCGGATGCGCGCCGCCGGCCATGATCGGCAAGTCGGGCCGCGCCTGCTTGACCGCCGCGGCCACCGCGTGCAGCACCCGGGCGTCGGTGGACAGCGCGCTGATGCCGACCACCTCGGGCCGGAACGCTTGCAGCGCGCGCAACACCGGCTCGGGCGAACGCACGTCAGGCTGCATGTCGAACACGCCCACCTCGTGCCCGGCGCGGTCGCGCAGGTATGCGGCGAGTTGCAGCAGGCCCACCGGAAAACATTTTTCCGTTTCCGGAAAGTAGGTCGCCGCCTGAATGAGGAACACGCGCATCGTTCGCCCTTTCGCGTGCGGCCAATGTAGCCCACGC
>PMZC01000371.1 GCA_003170555.1 Deltaproteobacteria bacterium | reverse complement strand
CTCCCCGTGTCGGGGAGGGGTTTGGGGTGGGGTCGATCCTGTCAAATAAATCGACGGAGTGGAAAATGAGAACTGCGGAAAGTACGAAAACGCGCACGATCGTCGGCCGGCTCGAGCGCGGCGACAAGCTGCCCGACGCGCTGCTGGCCGTCGCCCGCGCCCACGGCGTGAAGGCCGGGCGCCTGACGGCCATCGGCGGCGTCACCAATCTGAAGGTGACCGAGTATGACATTCACGAAAACCGGTACACGCCGCCGCTCGAACGCGCGGGGATGACCGAGGTGCTGTCGTTGGCGGGCAACCTCAGCCTGCGCGACGGCGCGCCGTTTTTCCACCTGCACCTCTGCGGCAGTTGGCAGGAGAACGGCGAGACGCGCATCATCGCGGGACATCTGGTCGAGGCGGAGACCTTCGTCTGCGAGTTTCACCTGGTCGCCTATGACGATGTGGCGCTCGTGCGCGATCTCGACCCGAAGACCGGCCTCGCGTTGTGGGATTTGCCGGGGTAGACGAGGCGCGCGCGAGTCCCCAGACGTATTGTAGGAGCACCCTTGCGGGTGCGATCTGAATCGCGCCTGGAAAGGCGCTCCTACAAAATCATCGGAAGGGCGTATTGCAATACGCCCCTACAATCGACCACCCCAACCCCCCTGTCCTCAGTTTTTTCCGCCCGGCCTCGGATTTCTGAGTCGGTTGGTCTTTAAGGTCGCCGACGAGGATTGTCCTTTTCTATTTATTATTAGCTGGTTGTATGTAGTTTTCCGCCTTGGCGCCATGTTTGCTCACGACTTAGGCGGCTTTGTTGATTTATTAAAAAGCCTTTTCGCAGCAAGGCCAATCTCCTCTCCCGCGACGCCCGGATAGCCCCCAACCGGGCGTCGCCTTCCATTTTTTGAGGTACAACGCGCCGGCTCGGCGAGGTCGCGGTAGCTTGCACACCCGGAACAGGGTATTCTTCGTATTCCAAACAGACAGAACTGATTCACGAGCTTTGGCGCGGAGGCGGCGTGGAGTTGACGGATCAGCAGCGACAATTTCTCGCCGCGATTCGCTTGTCGCGCCTGCCGGGCGTGGGCGCGGCGAAGTTCGCCGAGTTGGTGAATCGTTTCGGTTCGCCGCTCGCCGCGCTGGCCGAGGAATTGCGGCAGGGCGAACTGTTCGTCTCGCCGGACAAAGCGCCGCTGGGCAGCGCCGAAGCTCACGTCGAGGAGTATTTTCGCGACGGCGGTGAAGGCGTTTTCTTTGGAGCGGAGGACTATCCGCGTCTGCTGCGCCGCATTCCCGAACCGCCGCCCTATTTATTTCGTCGCGGTCCGCTGTGGCCGCTCGATCCGTTCGCCGCGGCGATCGTCGGCACGCGCGACGCCACGAACGCCGGCCGCGCCTTCGCCTTCGAACTGGCGCGCAGCCTGTCGGCGCTGGGCGTGACGGTGATCAGCGGCGGCGCCACCGGCATCGACACCTCCGCGCATCGTGGGGCGCTGGCGCACGGCGGGCCGACCGTGCTGGTCACCGCCACCGGCATCGACCGCCACTATCCGCCGGCGAGCGAACCGCTCTATCGCGAGATCGAACGCAAGGGCTGCCTGTTGACCGAACTGCTGCCCGGCACGCCGCCCCGCCGCGATTTTTTCCCCACGCGCAACCGCATCATCGCCGGGCTGTCGCGCGCGCTGGTGGTGATCGAAGGCCGGCAGCGCAGCGGCACCGCGTCGTCGGTGGTGCACATGCGCAAGCTGAAGCGGCCGATCTTCGTTTGGACCGGCGCCGACCGCAATCGCTTCGACCTGCCCGACGACGTGCTCTCGCGCGGCGGCCTGGCGCTCGACGGCCCCGACGCCGACGCCGTGGTGCGCGTCATGCTGGCGCAGGCGTAGGAAGATTCACCACAGAGACACAGAGAACACAGAGAATAAATTTTTGCGTACGCCCGGGTTCGGCGATTCAGCACCGGCGGGCTGCGCGCCAGCCGCGCCAATTATCTGGGTGGCACTGGCACACGTAGCGCAGCGAAGTTTGCCAGTGCTCCTCGCGGGATAGCACTGGCAAGCTTCGCGTGCCAGTGCCACCCGTCGCGTACCTCACCACAGAGACACGGAGTACACAGAAAAATTATTCCGTCTCTGTGACCTCTGTGTCTCTGTGGTGCAAATTCAGATGTTCTACGAAATGAGCTTCCGCAATCGCTCGGCGCGTTCGCGCAGATCGCGGGAGAGTTGGCGCGCGGTGTCCAGGCACTGCTCGGTGGCGGTGGAGACGCGGAAGAGATCGTCGGCCACCAGCGCGAAGCCGCTGTTTCGGTCGCCGGTGCGCGCCGCTTCGATGGTGGTGTTGAGCGAGAGTTGCGACAGCGCGTCGGTGGCGCGGTCGAGGTCGGCAGTCAGGTCGCGCAGCAGATCGGACAGATCGAACAGCAGATCGGCCGCTTCGCCGAGCAGCCGCCGGTCCATCATCTGCGCCGAACCGTCGGCCGCCATCTGCGCGTCGAGCGAGGCCAGCCACAGGCGCGTGATCGCCGGCGGCAGGATGACCGTCCCGGCGGGTGCGGCGGCGCGCGTTTCGGCCAGCAGCGCTTCGTCGTCGGTGAGGGCGAACAGCGTGTCCGGATGCAGCGCGAGCAGCGGCTCCGGCCGGTCGAAGGTATCGAGCCCCACGACGCGCGCGGCCAGATCGCCGAGGTTTACCGGCTCGCGGTCGCACACCCCGATGATCAGCACGTCTTCCAGCGGCGCCAACGCGTCGAGCAGCCGCAAGGCTTCGTGTCCCGCGCCGAGAATGCCGATGCGCGTCATGTGCGTGGCCCCTTATTTCTCCGCCAGCCGCGCGACGGAAGTCACCTTCGAGCCTTCTGCGGTTTCGAACAGCCGCACGCCCTGCGTGTTGCGGCCGATCACGCGGATATCGCTGACCGGCAGGCGGATGATCTTGCCGCCGTCGGTGACCATCATGATCTGGTCTTCCTCGGTGACCTGCATCACCGCCACCACGTCGCCGTTGCGTTCGGTGGTTTTGATCGTGATGATGCCCTGCCCGCCGCGATTCTGGATGCGGTACTCGTCTTCCGTCGTGCGTTTGCCGAAGCCGTTGGCGCAGACGGTCAGCAGCGTGATGCCCGGAACGGCCACTTCCATCGACACGACTTCGTCTTTCGGCGCCAGCGTGATGCCGCGCACGCCGCGCGCCTGCCGGCCCATGATGCGCACGTCGGTTTCCTTGAAGCGAATCGCCTTGCCCTTGCGCGTCGAGAGAATGACTTCCTGCGCGCCGTCGGTGAGCCCCACGCCGATCACGCGGTCGCCTTCGTCGATGTCCAGCGCGATGATGCCGGTCGAGCGCGGATTGGAGAAGGCCATCAGCTCGGTGCGCTTCACGACGCCGTGGCTCGTGGCGAACACGACGTACCGGCCTTCCTGAAATTCGCGCACCGACAACACCGCCGCGAGGCGCTCCTTCGAATCCATCAAGCTGAGCAGATTGACGATCGCCTTGCCGCGGCTGGCGCGCCCGGCCTGGGGCAACTGGTAGACCTTCAGCCAATACACGCGGCCGGCGTCGGTGAAGACCAGCACGTAGTCGTGCGTGCTGGCGATGAAGACCTGCTCGACGAAGTCTTCTTCCTTCGTCTCCATGCCGATCTTGCCCTTGCCGCCGCGATGCTGCGCGCGGTAGAGCGACAGCGCGTTGCGTTTGATGTAGCCGGTGTTCGACACGGTGACCACCATGTCTTCCTCGACGATGAGGTCTTCGATGGTCAGGTCGCCGGTGTCTTCGACGATTTCGGTGCGCCGTTCGTCGCCGTACTTGGCTTTGATTTCGAGCAACTCGTCCTTGACGATTTGCATCAGCAGCTTCTCATTGGCCAGGATTTCTTCCAGGCGCGCGATCAGCTTGATCAACTCGTTGTACTCCGCGTTGATCTTCTCGCGCTCGAGCCCGGTCAGGCGCTGCAGCCGCATTTCGAGAATCGCGACCGCCTGCTTTTCCGACAGCTCGAATTTCTCCATCAGGCCGACGCGCGCATCGTCGACCGTTTTGCTTTTGCGGATCAGGGTGATCACCGCGTCGATGTTGTCCAGCGCGATCTTCAAGCCTTCCAAAATGTGCGCGCGCTCTTCGGCCTTGCGCAGCTCGAAGCGCGTGCGCCGCGTGACTGTCTCGCGCCGGAAGGCGATGAACTCGGCGAGGATTTCTTTCAGGTTCAGGATGCGCGGTTCACCGTTGACGATGGTCAGCAGAATGATGCCGAACGTCGTCTGGCACGCGGTCAGTTTGTAGAGCTGGTTGACGATGACCGCGCTGACCGCCTCGCGTTTCAGTTCGAGCACCACGCGCATTCCGTCTTTGTCGGATTCGTCGCGCAAGTCGGCGATGCCTTCGATGCGTTTCTCGCGCACGTGCGCGGCGATCTCCTCGACCAGCCGCGCCTTGTTCACCTGATAGGGGATTTCGGTGATGACCACGCTCTCGCGGTCGTTGCGCTTGTTGGTTTCGGTCGTGATGCGCGCGCGCACGATGACTTTGCCGCGGCCCGTGGTGTACGCTTCGCCGATGCCGGCGCGGCCGTAAATGAAGCCGCCGGTCGGAAAGTCGGGACCCGGCACGAACTGCAGCAGATTGGCCGCGGCGATTTCCGGGTCGTCGATCATCGCGACCAGGGCATCGACGATCTCGCCGAGATTGTGCGGCGGGATCTTGGTCGCCATGCCGACCGCGATGCCTTCCGCGCCGTTGACCAGCAGGTTCGGCACGCGCGACGGCAGCACCAGCGGCTCCTGCTTGCTCTCGTCGTAGTTGGGCTGCCAGTCGACGGTTTCTTTTTCAATGTCGGCCAGCAGTTCCGCCGCGACGCGCGCCATCCGCACTTCGGTGTAGCGGGAAGCCGCCGCCGGATCGCCGTCGACCGAACCGAAGTTGCCCTGGCCGTCGATGAGCACATAGCGCATGGAAAAATCCTGCGCCATCCGCACCATGGTGTCGTAGATCGCCGCGTCGCCGTGCGGGTGGTAGTTGCCCATCACGTCGCCGACGATGCGCGCCGATTTGCGATAGGGCCGGCCCGGCTGGTTGCCGGTGTCGTGCATGCTGAACAGGATGCGGCGATGCACCGGCTTCAGCCCGTCGCGCACATCCGGCAGCGCGCGCCCGATGATCACGCTCATCGCGTAATCCAGGTACGACTGCTTCATTTCGTCTTCGATGTTGACCGGGACTTTCTGCTCCAGAACCATATCTGTAAATATCCTTCAATTCTCATCGAGTATCGGACGGCGGGAAACCGTCGAAAAAATATACCAGAACGATGCTTTCAGGTCAAGCGAAAACCACCAGATGTTGCGCAGAAAAGCAATGAAATTACGAGATGTTGTGGACTTGCGCGCCATGGCGGAATTCGTTCTTGGAAGATTCTGAACATGCTGGTTACCTGGCATCCCCGTTCGTCATCTCGACTTGACTCTTCAACCCGCAAACTTTTCGTGCTATTGATAATCGATCTCGTCGAACCGGAGCGTTTCGTGTTGCAACGAATTCTGGCTGTTTGTGTCTTGCTGCTTGCCTGCGCGGCGTGCAACCCGTCGTATCTGCCGATTCCGACGACGGGCGTGCTGAGCAGCGACGAGATGGAAGCGGGGCTATACGCGTCGTTCGGCTACGTGGGGCGCACGGTGCGGCCGCTCGGATTCCGCGGGGTGATCGCCAACCTCGGCCTCTGGTTCCGCAAGGGCGTGGCCAATGGCATTGACTGGACCATGACCGCCGACACCTTCGGCGTCACCACCGCTTTCGGCTTCGCGCAGAACGATTCGGCCGATACCGTGCTGCGGCTGCGCGTCGGCGCCGGCTGGTTGAGCGGGATCGCGGGAATGGATTGGGCCACGCGCGTCAGCAAAACGCGGATGACCCAATACGCGGTCGGCGGCACGGCGGTGGCGTGGATCGGCGACGCGTTCTGGACCGACGATCCGGGCCTGTCCTACGGCCTGCGGCTCGGCGCGCTCGGGCAGGTGGGCGGCGCGCCGCGTTGGGGCGCGCCGATTTCGGGCGGCTTGCGGCTCGACTGGGCGCCGCTCGCCTTCGGCGGACACGGCTCGTCGGAGACGATCCTCGATCTGGTGGGCGGCACACGCAATCCGTTCGGGCGGCCGTACGGCTCGCGCTACTTCGCCGCGGAAGGCTGGCCGCGCCCCACCGTGTCGTTCGATCCGGCCGCGTGGTCGATCACCGGCGGACCCGGCGTCACCTACCACCAGAATCGCGGCAATTGGACGCAGGGCGGCGACACGGACACGACGAGCCGGTGAGAAGGCGCACCAACCGAATAGCCGGCGCGAGAATCGTACGGGCTAAGGATATCGAAGATCGAGATCGTGGAAGGGAAGGGGTGACCCCACCCGACCCCACCCCAAGCCCCTCCCCGACACGGGGAGTGGCTTTCGATTCCATCTCCCCTCGCCGCGTCGGAGAGGGCGACCCCACCCCAAACC
>PMZC01000019.1 GCA_003170555.1 Deltaproteobacteria bacterium | reverse complement strand
GCGGTGCAGTTCCAGATGGGCGCGTCGTCCGTCGCCACCGTGTTCGACACCACCGGCTTCGACGGTTTGATCGACGCGCTTTCCGTGCATCAGGAATTTTTCGGCCTGCCGTGGGACGAGTTCGCCGTCGGCGCGCCGCCGCCGCCCGCGTGGCTCGCGGCGATGAACGACATCAAGGCGCAGGTGCTGGCGTTGGGCGTCGACGTGTTTCTCTCGGTCACGCCGCTCGACGGCATGAGACAGACGCTGATGCCCCGCGCGCGCGACGTCGGCGGCCAACTGGTGCTCGACGAAAACTGGGTCGGCCCCTGTTTTGATTTCGCTTCGTCGCCCGACGCGGCGAAGTGGCGCACCGCGTACCAGAACTACGTGCGTTGGATGGTCGATTTCTTCCAGCCTATCTATCTAAACAACCTGGTCGAGATGGACCTCTACGCGATGAGCTGCCCCGGCCAATATGATTCGCTGATCGCGCTGGCGAACGAAGTGTACGATCAGGAAAAAGCCGCGCGCCCCGACCTGGTTATCTTTCCCAGCTTCGTGATGTCCGAGTATTGGCAATACGACGACGGCGCCGCCTGCGGGCCGCCCGCCGGCCAGCCGCCCACCGACCATTCGTGCTTCCAAGCAGCGGTGGCGCGCGACGCCGGCGTCAAGCGCGACCGCTACGGCGTCAGTTCGTATCCGTCGTATTACCTTCAGGAATGGGGCGCGCTGCCCGACGATTATTACTCGGCGCTGACCGCCGCCACCGGCGAAACGGTCGTCTTCGCCGAGATCGGCGTCGGCTCGCGACACGTGGCGATGCCGTTCCCGAACGCCGGCGATCCGTGCACGTTGGTGCTGATCGAATCCGACGACACGCACGCCGCGTTTTTGCAATACTTGTTCGAGCAGGCGAACGCGCTGGGCGCCGATCTGCTCACCTGGTGGTCGTTGCGCGATTACCTGCCGCCGGACATGCCCTCGACCTGCCCGTGCGACGAGCCCGGCCTGTGGTGCGTGCTGTACGACGCCGCCGAGCAAGGCGGCCTGCTGCCGCTCTGGCTGATGTGGGGCTCGATGGGCGTGCTCGACCACGACTTCAATCCGAAGCCCGCGCTCAGTACGTGGAACGAGTGGAAGGCGCGAGCGATTGAATGAAAAATGAAAAATGAAAAGTGAAAAATGACGGAAGGAAAACGAAAAAGTTGAAAGGCTAGAACATCCATTATTCATTTCTTTGTGTCGCGGACCCCTCACCCCAACCCCTCTCCCATGAAGGGGCGAGGGGCGACAAATTTCAGATCCGGAAATACTTCGCTTCGCGAAAACAAGGGACGGGGTAAGCAAAGAAACGACTAATACGCGGTAAAGAAGGACGACACGGTTTCGTTCCTACCTTTCAGCCTTCCAGTCTTCCAGTCTCCCAGCCTCAAACCTGCACCGCCACCATGGTACGCGGGGGAACGCGCTGCACGCGGCCGGCGCGCGATTCGACGATGCCGGTCTTCGGGTCGAGGATGCGCATCTGCGGGCCGAAGTTGCCGGTGCCGGGCATAATCTCGCGGACCCAGTCGCCGGTTTTGCATTCGTGGAGCCGCTTCTTTTTATATTCTTCCAGGCCGGTGTTTTTCGGCGCGTCACCGCCGTGCTCGCGCTGCCGGTCGATGCGCCCCAGCAGCCCTTCCTCCACCAGCTTGTTCCGCCAACTGTCGCCGCGACCCATCGATGAACCTCCCCAATCGATTGCAGACATGTGATAGGGGATATCGGCGGGGATTGCAAGGGAGGAGCAGATGAAAGAGCATAATCTGAAACATGGACTATTCCGCCGCCTACGCTGACGCAGGAGAAAAGAGGGGAGATAGATGGCAAAAAAACTAACGTTTTCAGAAAGAACGGGTCATCGGCAACCTCGAATCGAATTACAAAAAGATCGAATGAGCAGAGAATTGCGGACCCGCCTTTGGAACATTTCCTACGAGAACCTTTTTTCTATCTTGTCACCAACAAATGGCCTTGGAGGCCTGTCTTTCTTGGGACTCTCGGAAAGCCAACGCATTTTGTGTACTACCTTGTGGCGAGATCATTTTAAGTGGCCGATAGATGATGTGCCTCCAGAAGCACCCGACGCATTAGGGAAAATACGTAAGTACTTTTTCGGTTGTGATTGGTTCGACGTCTACGATCTACTCGAATTTGTAGTCGTACTAGTTAGTTCGCCGGAGGATCAGACAAGGCGGTTCGTTGAACAAACAAATCGTGTTCTAGAGGAAGAATGTTCTGCTTGGCGATTTGTCGGCGGCGAATTGGTGCCGATAACTTCAGACGAAGAAATAAAAGAAATTGAAAACGCGATGAATGTATCGAGTCCGCTGAAAACAGTTAGCAACCACATATCAACGGCTTTAGGGTTTTTGTCAGATCGCCAGAACCCCGACTACCGAAACTCGATAAAGGAATCGATAAGCGCAGTCGAAGCGATTTCAAAAATCGTCTGCGACATCCCTGATGCCACGCTAGGTCGAGCGCTCAATGCAATTGAGAAGCAAAGCCAAGTGGAAATGCACAGCGACCTGAAAGAAGCATTTAAAAAACTATATTCGTGGACGAGCGATGCAGAAGGTATTCGCCATGCACTGATGGATGAGACGAACCTTGGTCAAGAGGACGCTCAGTTCATGCTTGTCGCTTGCTCGGCATTCGTGAATTACCTGAAAGTAAAGGCGTCGAAGGCGGGATTGATCTAGACTTTTTTCTATCATTCCATTTTTGGCCAATATGACTTTCGCGAAAACGTCTTGCATTCCAAAGAAAGCGATTTCTCGACTCGCCCGTCGGCTGCACTCCGGGCTTGCTCGAAATGACAGGGCGGCAACGGGTGCCACTGACACGCGAAGCATAGCGGAGCTTGTCAGTGTGAGGCAGAGAGCACTGATAAGCCTCGCGACTGCGTCGCTCGGTGTATCAGTGGCGCCCACAAGTCGTCTACTTTCGTGTGCGGCTTCGTGCGATAATCTATGGAGGTTTGTGTAGCGAAGAGGCGCAACGTGCGGCAAGTCGTATTATATCGGGGAGAGGACGGCTATTGGGTGGCTGAAGTTCCCTCGTTGCCCGGATGCATTTCGCAAGGTGAGACCAAAGAACAGGCGCTTGAGAATGCCCGCGATGCCATCGCCGGTTATGTCGCTGTGCTCGAGGAAGATGGTTTGACGACCGATGAATTACAGGCGAGGGCGCCCGTGCCACATTAGGAAAGCACAATCCTATACATCCCGTCGATCCTGTTGGTCCTGCTCAGAAAAGACTTTTCGAACCTTGTTTCGACCCCCTTCCAACTCCCCCCGACGCGGGGGGAGA
>PMZC01000239.1 GCA_003170555.1 Deltaproteobacteria bacterium | reverse complement strand
CCTCGCCTGCGCCGAGGGTTGGGGCGAGCAATACGCCCCTACGGTTTCTCATATATCGCGCGATACTCCGTCAGGCACTGCTCCAGCGGTCCGTCGAATCGTTTCGCGCCGTGGTGCAACAGCACGCCGCGTTCGCACAGGCCGCGCAGGGCGTCGGGCGCGTGGCTGACGACGATCAGCGTCTTGCCGCGCGCGCGCAGCTCGGCGATTTTGCGGTGGCACTTGGCCTGAAACGCGGCGTCGCCGACGGCGATGATTTCGTCGAACAGCAGCACGTCGGCGTCGCTGTGCACGGCGACCGAAAAGCCCAGGCGCATGTACATGCCCGCGCTGTAATGGCGAATCGGCGCGTCGATGAACCGGTCGAGCTCGGAGAACGCGACGATGTCGCCCAGCCGCTCTTCCACCTGCCGCCGCGACAGGCCGAGCAGCGCGCCGCCGAGGAAGATGTTCTCCAGGCCGGTCAGGTCGAGGTGGAACCCGGCGCCGAGTTCGAGCAGCGCCGCCAGCCGGCCGTTGACGCGCACCGCCCCGCCGCTCGGCGTGAAGATGCCGGCGATGACCTTGAGCATCGTGGATTTGCCCGAGCCGTTCGGCCCGACCACCGCCACGCCTTCGCCGGGTTGGATGACCAGATCGACCGCCTTCAGCGCGGGGAAGATCTCGGCGTGGTCGGTTCGCCGCAGCTTCGAGAGCACCGTCCCCTTGAGCGACTGCGCGCGCTCGTGCCGCACGACGTAGTGCACGTGCACGCCTTGCAGCTCGACGGCGGGCGGCATCTTACAACTCCTTCGCCAGCGAGCCGGCGCGGCGGCGGAAAACCCGCGCGCCGAACGCGAGGAGGCCGGCGGTCCAGGCGAGCACGTAGACGAACGATCCGACCGGCAGCGCGTGGCCGAACATCGCGGCGCGGTAGCAAGCCAGCAGCGCGGCCAACGGATTCAGCTTCAGCAGCGAGACCAGCGTCGCGTCTTGCGCGCGGAAGATCGAGAAATCGTAGAAGACCGGCGTCAGGTAGAACAGCAGCGTCAGCAGCACCTCGAGCAGCGGGCCGAGGTCGCGGAAGCTGACGACGTACGCCGACAGCGCCAACGCCAGTCCCACCAGCGCGGCCGTCTGCACCAGCATGAGCGGCGCGATCCAGAGCACTCCCGCGTGAAAGTGAATCGCCGGATGGATGGCGAGATACAACACGAACAGCAGCATCGCCAGCACCGCGTGCACCAGGTTCGCGCACACCGCCGCGACCGGCAGCAGCCACTTGCGGAACGCGACCTGCCGCACGAGGCTCGCGTTGGCGACCAGCGCGGCCTGTCCGTTCTGCAGCGCGACAGCGAAGAACGTCCACGGCAGATAGCCCGACAAAAAGAAGATGTGATACGGCACCGGCAGATCGGCCAGGCGCGGGAAGCGGCCGAGCACCACGGTGAAGACGGTCATCATCAACAGCGGATGCAGCAGCGACCAGCCGAAACCCAGCGCGCTGCGTTTGTACCGCAGCTTGACCTGGCTGGCGATCATTTCCCACAGCAGGTTCGCGGTCGGCGAATCGGCGAGCAGGCGCGGGAAGCTCACGCGACCCCCTTCCACGCCTGCCGCAAGACGCGTCGTTGCACCGCGGCGCGATCGCGCGCCCGCCAACCCAGGCGACACGCGGCCAGCACCGCGAGGCTGCGACACGCCACGTAGCCGCGGACCAACCAGCGCGCGAGGCGGTCGCCGTGCTTGGCCCAGAAGCGAAGCTGGCTGCGGCGGTATTCGAACTCCGCTTCGTCCGGACATTGCGCCGCGCTCGCCCCGCCGTGGTGGATGACGGTCGCGCGCGGCAGGTAATCCACCTCGAAACCCGCGCGGCGAACGCGCAGGCACAGGTCGATGTCCTCGAAGTAGAGAAAGAAATTTTCGTCGAACAGACCGGCGCGTCGTAGCGCCTCGCGCCGCAGCATCAGCGCCGACCCGCTGACCCAGGCGATGGGTAGGGGCGACTCTGCCGGGGCGGACACAAGGCCCGCCCCTACCGCCGCGCGCAATCGCCGGTGTCGCCACGCGCGCAGCAACTCGCCGGGCAAGGTCGGCTGATCGCCGCAGGTGATTTGCGGCCGGCCGTCGGCGCCGATCTGTCGCGGCCCGACGATGCCGGTTTGCGGGTATTGATCGAGGTGGTCGCATAACGCGTCGAGGCAGCCGGCGGTCAGTTCGGCGTCGGCGTTGAGCAACAGCGCGGTCTCGTGTTCGAGGCGGCGCAGCGCGCGATTGGTCGCCGCGCCGAAGCCGCGGTTGACGTCGCTGGTCAGCAACTCGACCTCGGGGAAACGCTCGCGCACCAATTCGACGCTGCCGTCAGTCGACGCGTTGTCGGTCACGATCACGCGCGTCGGCCGAGCGGTCGGATATCGACGCAGGCTTTCCAGACACGCGGCCAACCGCTCGCGCGTGTTGTAGCTGGTGACGATGATGTCGAGGCCGTTCACGCCGACCTCACGCGCGCCGCGATCAGCCGCCGCCTGGCCCACGCGCCGCGCCAGCCATCGCGCAACATGCGCCACGCGACGCCGAAACCGCGGATCGTCGCGCTCAGCCACGCCAGCCGCGCCAGTTCGCGGGGGATGAGCCGCCACAGGTAGCCCAGGCCGGCGGCGCCGTCTTCGTTGGCGATGAGCAGCAGATAGCGATTGACGAACGCGCGCGCCGCGAGCGTCGGCCCGTGCGTGCGCGGGCTGCCGCGACGATGCCGGCAAATCGCGCGCGGCTCGTAGCGAAACGTCCAGCCCAGCCGCTGCGCGCGCCACGCCAGATCGACGTCTTCGTAATAGGCGAAGAAGGATTCGTCGAGCAGCTTGCCGTCGAGCGACAGCGCCGCGAGCGCCTCACGCCGGAACAGCGCGCAGGCGAGGCTCGGGCCGAAATACTCGCCGGGCTGATCGTACTGGCCGCGATCCGGCTCGCCCTGGCCGCGGTCGTGCGGCGACAGATCGCGTTTGGAAAGCACCATGCCGGTCGAATCGATGATCGCATCGCCGTCGGCGAAACGCAGCAGCTTCGGCCCGACGGCCGCGACGCGCGGCGGCGCGCTGGCGAGCGCGGCGAGCAGCAGGCGCACGCAATCGGGACGCAGTTCGGTGTCGGGATTGAGAAACAAAACGTAGGGCGCGTCGGTCGCGGCGACCAGTTCGTTGTTGGCGGCGCAGAACCCCAGGTTGATCGGCGAGGCGTGCACGATGGCCGCCGGACGCCGCGCTATCTCATCGAGCGTGCCGTCGCGGCTGGCGTTGTCCCACACGCGCACCTCGCACGCGACGCCTTCCTGCGCCAACGCGGCGTCGAGCGCGCGACCGATGACCTCGCGGTCGTTGTGGGTCACCAGACAAATCGCCGCCTGCGCCGGCACCAGATGTGCTCCATCGTTGTTGGGGGATTCATCTTATCGAGTGAAGAGTGAAGAGTGAAGAGTGAAGAATGAAATTGTAGGAGCACCCTTCCGGGGTGCGATCTGAATCGCGCCTGGAAAGGCGCTCCTACAACATCACAGCCGGGGGCGGCTGTGCTCCCTACCCCAATCCCGAATCCCCAATCCCCAATCCCCAATCCAAGTGAGTTGCGCCTTGATTTGTCGATCAATAGACTGATGGTCGATGGAGGTGTGATGCGCGTTTTCCTGGGCAATGCTCCGTGGTCGAAGCCGGGCTACTACGGCGTGCGCGCCGGCAGCCGCTGGCCGCACTTCGAGGAAGAGCAGCTCGAGTACATGCCGTTTCCGTTTTTTCTGGCCTACGCCGCGGCCGTGCTCGAACGCGAAGGATTCGAGGTGCTGCTGGTCGACGCCTGCGCCGAGGCGCTCGACCGCGCCGCGTTTCTCGACCGCGCCGCCGCCTTCGCCCCCGATTTGCTCGTGCTCGAAGTCAGCACGATTTCCATCGACAACGATCTGGCCGTCGCGCGCGAACTGCGCGAGCGTCTGCCGCAGGCGCGGCTGGCTTTCGCCGGGCTGCACGCCTTCATGTATGAACCGGCGTGGCTCGGCGAGCATCGCGACATCGACCTGGTGCTGATCGGCGAATACGAAATGACGTTGCTCGAACTGGCGCGGCGGCTCGAAGAAAGCGCGTCGCTCGCCGGCTGCGCGGGGCTGCTGTGGCGCGGCGACGACGGCGTGCGCGACGAAGGGCGGCGTCCGCTGGTCGAGAACCTCGATTGGTTCCCCTGGCCGGCCCGTCACTTCCTGCCGCTGTCGCGCTATCACGACGAGCCGGGCTCGATCCCGCGCCCGTCGGTGCAGATGTGGGCCAGCCGCGGCTGCCCATACGGCTGCGTCTTCTGCGCGTGGCCGCAGATCATGTACGACTCGCGCCGCTACCGGATGAGGTCGGTGCGCGACACCGTCGACGAGATGGAATGGCTGGTCGGCGAGTGGGGGTTCCGCTCGGTCTACTTCGACGACGACACCTTCAACGTGAACAAGGCGCGCACGCTCGCCTTCGCCCGCGAGGTGAAGAGCCGCAATCTCGGCGCGCCGTGGGCGATCATGGCGCGCATCGACAACATGGACCGCGAAACGCTCGAAGCGCTGCAGGACGCCGGGCTGTTCGCGCTCAAGTACGGCATCGAGACGGCCGATCCGACGCTGCTCGAGCAGGCGTGCAAAGGGTTGGACCTCGACAAGGCGCGGCAGGTGCTGGCGTTGACGCATGAGCTGGGCATCAAGATGCATCTGACCTTCATGTTCGGCATGCCCGGCGAAACGCGCGACACGGCGCGGCGCACGATCGACCTCGCGCTCGAAGCGAACCCCGAGTCGCTGCAGTTCACCATCGCCACGCCGTTCCCCGGCAGCCGCTATTACAACGAGCTCAAGCAGGCCGGGCGGATTCTGTCCGACGACTTCGAGAAGTACGACGGCTTCCGCAGCGCGGTGATCCGCACCGACCACCTCCAGCCGCACGACCTCGAAGAGATCGTCGCCGAGGCCAATCGCCGTTGGCAGGAACATCGCCGGCGGCGCGACAATCCGGATACGCGCAACAACCTGCAAAAGGCCGTCGACCTGGCGAAGAACCCCAAACGCATTCCCGACAGCATCCGGCGCATTTTCGGGCGCTGAACGGAGGACGAGATGCGGATTCGATTGGTCGCGTGTGTTGGGCTGGCCGTATTGTTGCTCGGTGTTTCGTTCGCTCGCTCCGATTCGCCGCTCACTTCGACGAATCTTTATCAGGCCTATCTCGATGTGCGCGCCGTCGCGAAGGCGAGGACCGCCGGCGGCATGAACGAGGAGATCGCCGCCTATTTGCGCGACGAAAAAGTCACGCTCGATTTGAAAGCCGCGGTAATCAACGCGCTGGGTTGGGATTTCCACGGCCGGCACAACGCCGCGCAGTTCAGTCAATTGGCGTTTCACCAGCCGCTGGGCGAGTTGAAGCTCGATCAGCTCGACGCGGCGGCGCTGTTTTGCCTGGGCTACCTCCAAGCGCTCGACGATTATTTCCAACCGGAGAAAGCGCTGCCGTATCTGGACCAAGCGGCGGCCAAGAAACCCAAGAGCCACACCATCGCCGTGATCCGCGCACTCGTGCGGGCGCAGACCGGGATCAACGACCAGAGCGCGTGGGGGCGGCTGGGCCGCGAAACGATCGCCGTACTCGACGACGCGACGTTGACCGAAGACCCGCTGCGGCCGGCCGCGGTGAAGATCATCCGCGACTACCTGGCGCTGTACGCCAACTGAACCGCCGGCCGCGCTGGACCGCCCGGTGTGTTCGTTGCTATAGTCCACCTCGGCAACTAACCATTATTCAAATCCGGGAGGTTCGTCATGAAGCGTGCGATTCTTGTGTTGGCGTTGGTGTTGGCCGTGTTCTCGCTATCGGCGGCGGCCGGGAACATCGAGGGCGTTTACAACTGCAAGGGCGTTAACCCCGGAACCGGGACCACCTACCAGGGCTCGGTGACCATCACCCGCAATAGCGCGGTCTACGCCGTGGTCTGGACGGTCGGCTCGCAGGTGTACATGGGCGTCGGCCTGTTGCAGGGCGATCAGTTCAGCGTGGGCTATACCGACGCGGCGAAGACGATGGTCGGCATCGTCATCTACAAAGTGAACGGCGCCACGCTCAACGGCGTCTGGGCCGTGCAGGGCGGCAGCCAGACCGGCACGGAGGTGCTGACCAAGAAGCATTAGTTCTCGGCCGCGCTCTATCATGCCCACCGTTGAAACGGTGGGCTAAATTCAGCCGTCCCGCTGGGACGAATGAGTTTAGCCCAGCACTTTAGTGGTGGGACTTCTGCGACAAGGCGGTCGCGATCGTGGCGACAAAGAAGCCGAAGAAAAAACGCATCAAGCCGCATAACCCTTATGCCAAGGCCGTGAGGTTTTTGAAACCGAAGGTAGTGACGCCGAAGAAAGGCGCCGGTAGCTACCGCCGAGTCAAAACCGTATCGACCGAAGAATGAGATCGGCTCCGAGCAGCAGGAGAATATCATGTTGGACACGATCTTCGCTCGTCGCAGCATTCGCAAATTCACGGCGGGGCCGATTCCGGCGGAGACGGTGCGCGACCTGTTGCGCGCCGCGATGGCCGCGCCGTCGGCGGGCAACGAGCAGCCGTGGCATTTTGTGGTCATCACCGATCGGGTGCTGCTCGACGAGGTGCCGAGTGTGCATCCGTACTCGAAAATGATCACCGAGGTTTCGCTGGCGGTGCTCGTGTGCGCCGACGTGAACCTCGCGCGGCACGGCGAGATGTGGGTGCAGGATTGCGCGGCCGCCACGGAGAATCTGCTGCTGGCGGTGCAGGCCCACGGCCTGGGTTCGGTGTGGCTGGGCGTTTATCCGCGCCAAGAGCGCGTCGCCGGAATGCGCCGGCTGTTCAACCTCCCGCCGCACATCATGCCGTTCGCGCTGCTGCCCATCGGCCCTCCCGCCGAGCACAAACCGCCGAACGACCGCTACCTCGAAGACCGGGTGCATCACGACAAGTGGTGATCGGAGTGGGCGCCGGATTCCGCGTAGGGGCGTATTGCCATACGCCCAAATACAAAGGGCGCACAGCGGTGCGCCCCTACAATCTAATGGCCGCCGAACACCACTTCGATGCGCCGCCAGTCTTCGCCGGCTACGCGCGTGCTCGTCGAATCGTCGTGGCGGAAAAAATAGCTCTGGCGCAGCACGAGATAGATGGAGTAGGCGCCGTGGTCGCCGGGGGCGAACTTCTGCTTGGCGTCGAGGTCGGGCGAGAAGTCTTCGTCGGTGGCGAACCAGTGATAGGTCAGGGCGCCGAGGTCGCGCTCGGGCCGGGCCTCGAGCGTGACCGAGTCGCCGGGCGCCTCGTAGCGGTCGTCGGCATCGGGCGCCAGCGACCGGCCGCCGGAGAGAACATCGAGCGATTGGATGGTGGGGTTGATCGCCCGCTGGGCCGCCGGTTTGTCGGAAATGACGAAAAGCTTGAACGCCGAAATCTGCGCGCCGTTCGGGTCGCCGTTCGCGAACGCCGTGGCGGCGATCGTCACCAGATAGCCGTTCTTTTCGGGCGGGCCGAATTTCGCCCGCAGGTCCGTCGCGCTCGGCACGGTCCACACGAAGGCCGGTTCGTCGGGCGTCTGCCGATGCACGTCGTTCGGATCGATATTCGCCTGGCCCTCTTCGCGGAGCATCGCGCCGGTCACGACCGCCCACGCGATCGGGCCGGCGTACCGCGAGCCGTCCTTGTTCGCCACCACGGCCGAGAACGAGATCTGCTCGCCGGGCGCCGCTTCCAACGGGTCCGCGATCACGGCCAGGAAGCGCTGCTTGTCGAGGTAGCTGGCCGACGGAAACGGCTTGACGCAGCCGGCCAGCGCGACGATCGCCAGACACGCCAACGCCGCCGCCCAGGTCCATGCGTTGGTTTTCATGCCGGTCCTCCTGGTGTTAGAAGCGCGCGTCCAGCCCGATCGACGGCATGAACGGCACGACCGACACCGGCTTCCGCTTGGTGAAGTCGTAGTTGTAAGTGTAGGCGAACGGGTACCGGTTCCAGTAGACGTTCTGCACATCGAGATAGGTGTTGAGCGTCCAGTTATGAAACACCCACAGTTTGTCGACCCGCACGTCCAACTGGTGATATGGCGCGCCGCGCTCGCTGTTGATGTGGCTCGAATAGATCGGCAGGNNGTCGTAGACCGAGCCGTTGATCGGCGTGTCCGGCGTGCCGGTGAAGAACTGCCATTTGCCGCCGATCCGCCAGAGCCGGTTTTCGCCGAGGGTGTAGCTGGCCAGGATGATGAAATTGTGCCGCTGATCCTCATCGAAGTAACGCCACGCCGAGTTCGGCGTGTCGCGGCGCCTCGACACCGAGTAGGTGTACGACAGCCAGCCGAACAAGCGGTCGGTCAACTTTTTGCGCGCCAGCAGTTCCGCGCCGTAGATATAGCCGATGCCCGTATTGCGATACGGCACGGAGTCGCCCGGCGCGGTTTGGGTCGCCAGATCGTCCAGGTATTTGTAGTAGCCCTCGCCGTCGATCGACCAACCCTGCCCGAAATCGTATTCGCACCCCAACAGTCCTTCGTAGGCGGCCTGCGCGTCCAGATGCGGATTGCCGAAGCCGGGAATGGATTCGGAGAACGACGGCCATTGATGATAGACGCCGGCCGACGTTTTGATCGTCGCCTGCTTCGTCGGGAAAAACTTCAGCAGCAGGCGCGGATCGAAGCTGGCGTGTTGGAGATACTGGGCGTAGTCAACGCGCACGCCCGGAATGAGCTGCACCCACGGGGCCGGCTTCATGACGTCATCGACGTAGGCCGCGCCGGCGAAGGCGTCCGTGGTGTAGGTCTCGCTCGAGATGTCGCTGTTGGAGGCTTGCTCGAGCGGGTGGCCTTCCGTCGGCGGGTGGATGACGTTCAAATGCAAATCGACGTGGGCCATGTCCGCTTCGAGGCCCCAGCGCAGTTCGTTCCATTCGCCGAGCTGCCGGGTGAAGTCGTCGCGCANNCGGTGATGTCGACTTTCATGCCGCCGCCGAAATGCGCGATGTTCCGGTAATACAGAAAATTCGCCGCCAGCGTATTGGAGATCAGCGCGTTCGGCGTCGTAATCCAACGCACGTTGCCCTGATGCCAATCGGTCATGATATCAAACGAAGTTCCGCCGAAGGGCTCGTTGGTGTCGACCGGGCGGAGCAGCGCGAGCCGGTCGTCGGCGCCGACGAACGTCGCGCGAACCAAGTTGTCCGGGTTCGGCCGATACTCGAAAATGGCGCTGTAGTCGTA
>PMZC01000057.1 GCA_003170555.1 Deltaproteobacteria bacterium | reverse complement strand
GAGCGGCGACAAGCTGAAGCGCGCGCACGAGAACACCACCAACCTCGGCGGTTGCGGCTGGTAAGCTAGACCCGATTTTCCGATCGAAACGAAATAGAGACTCCGTACGCGGAGTCTCTTTGTTTAAGCACCACCGAATGAAATGTGGCGCAGGCGCCCTCGCCGGTGTCTTGTTTTTTGGGCGTATGACAATACGCCCCTACGACGCATCGTCGCCGCGCGCGGCCTGATTGGAAAATCGAACCCAACGCGCCTATGATCATGCCCAAACCCTTTGGGAGAGGTCATCATGTCTGGCCCACGGTCGATCAGCGAACTCGATCTATCTCCGTTGCCCGGCAAAAAATATTGGTCGTGCGAGCGCGAATGGCGCGAGGAAATCATCTACTTCCTGCTGGTCGACCGCTTCCACGACGACCTGCCGCGCGAACCGGCGGATACGGAAGAACGCGCGGCCGGCGGCGGCACGCCCGATCAACTGCGCCGGTTCTGCGGCGGCAAGCTGAAGGGCATCACCGAACATCTCGACTACATCGCCGACCTCGGCTGCACGGCCGTGTGGCTCAGCCCGATTCTCGAAAACGAAGGCGCGCCCGACCCCGACTGCGGCAGCTACCACGGCTACGCCACGCGCAACTACCTGAACGTCGATCCGCGCTTCGGCACGAAAGCCGATCTCGTCGAGTTGGTGGACAAAGCGCACTCGCTGGGCGTGCGCGTCTTCCTCGACGTCGTGGCCAACCACACCGGCGACGTCTTCTCGTACAAAGACGGCGAGGTCTGCTGGTATCGCGACGACAACGGGCAGTACGAGCTCGGCGATTGGCGCCACCCCGACTATCCCGTGCCCACCGAACTGCGGAAGCCCGAGTGTTATCACCGCCGCGGCCAGATTCGCCCGTGGGCGTGGGACAACATCCCCGAAACCCAGTGGGGCGATTTCGTCACGCTCAAGGGACTGAACAAAGACGACACGCCCGAGGGCCTCGCCGTGCTGGAGGCCCTGATCGCGTCATACCGCTATTGGATTCGCGAGGCCGACATCGACGGCTTCCGGATGGACGCGGTCAAGCACATGGGCGAAATGCCCGTGGCGCGTTTCTGCCAGGCGGTGCGCGAATACGCCTATCGCCTCGGCAAACGCGAGTTCTTCCTCTTCGGCGAGCTGGTCGCGGGCGACGACGCGATTCACCGTTACGCCGGCCCGAACACGCCGGCCAATCGCGGCGACAAGACAATCTATTACGGCCTGTCGTCGGTGCTGGACTTCCCGCTGTACTGGACGCTGCCCGGCGTCATCAAAGGCTTCACGCCGCCGTCCAGTCTGATGCAGCGCTACGACGCGCTGAAAGATCAAGCGCTCAGCCGCGGCGAATTGGGGCGGTATCTGGTCACCTTTATCGACAACCACGACCAGATCGGCCAGAGCTACAAGATGCGTTTCGCCGCGCGCACCTGCGACGAACAGGTCATCGCCGGCGTCGGCTATCTGATTTGCGCGCTCGGCACGCCGTGCATCTATTACGGCACCGAGCAGGGCCTCTCCGGCGAGGGCTCGGGCGACGAGTACATTCGCGAGGCGATGTTCGACCCGCAGAACCCGACGCGCAATTTTCTGAACAAGCAGTGCCGCATCTATCAGGAGATCGCCAAGATCACGCACGTCAACCACACGCAAAACGCGCTGCGCTTCGGCCGCATGTACTTCCGCGAAATTTCCGGCGACGGCGTCGACTTCGGCCCGCCGCTCGGCCACCCGTGTACGCTGGCCTTCTCCCGCATTCTGGCCAACGTGGAAGTGCTGGTGGCCTACAACACGTCGACCACCGACGCGCGGAGCGACGGCGTGATCGTCGACGGCGCGCTGCATCGCGCCGGCGACCGCCTGAGTTATCTGTACGGCGGCGAAGGCGAAGTCGAGGTGCGGGCGCATCCCGACCCGAACAACCATTCGCTGTTCGTCGAGTTGCCGCTGGCGCCGATGCAGTTCGTGATTCTGCGCTAGACGCGGTATCTGAGCACAAGATTTTTTTTGGACAGGATTACAGGATCGACAGGATTGACAGGATCGGCTTGGGCTGGGTGGCACTGGCACACGAAGTCATACGGAGTTTGCCAGTGCTCGGTCGGGGTACTGAGTAAACGATGAATTGCGCCGCTTCTACGCTGCCGCGCGGCCGCCCTCATCTCACCGGCGACGGGGCGACGGACAAGCGGCGAACACGCTCAGTCGGCGGCCAACTCGATGTCGGCCGCGATGGCGAAATGGTCGGACGGATCGCGTAACGGGTCGCCATAGCGCGTCATGTCGACCACCCAATAGGAGCAGGTCCACGGCCCGTTGGCGGTGAAGATATGGTCGATGCGCCCCGTCGGATCGTAGGGGCGGTCGTCGCCCGGCGCCTGGCGGACGTCATATTGTTCGCCGCACAATTCGAAGGAGTCGTCGAGTTTAAAGCCGCCCGGCGTCGCGCCCTCCGTCAAGATGTGATAGGCGTCGGTTTCCGGTCTGGAATTGAAGTCGCCGGTGACGACGATCGGCAGTCCGTCGGCGAGCGTCTGGATTTCGCTTAGGAAAAAAGGCGCCGCGTTCGTTTGAAACGGGTTGGTGTTGTCGAAATGCGTATCGGCCCAGAAAAATTCCCGGCCCGACTCGCGGTCGCGCAGCGTGGTCCAAGCGACGAGCCGCGGCATGCCGTTGCCCCAGCCGATCGAAATCCAACCGGGCGTCGGACTGAGCCAAAAACTCCCTTGCTCCAAGACATCGAAGCGGTCGGCGAGATAAAATTCCGTGGCGTCGGTGTCCCAGTAATGCCAGTCGTCGTAACCGGGACAGTACGCGTGCAGATCGGTCACTTGCCACGGCAGCGGCTCCTGGAAGCCGTTCAGATCACAATGGTGATAATTGATGATGTCGCCTTCGTGCGGCCCGCGGATTTTCCACGAGTCGAAGCCGTCCTTCGGAAACGCGAACATCACGTTGTAAGTCATCACCGACAACGCCAGCGGCCCCGGCGGCGAGGTGTCGTCGTCGGCGACCGTGTCATCGTCCGCCGCGTCGTCGTCCGCGGCGTCATCGTCGGCCGCATCGTCGTCGGCGAGATCGTCATCGACCGCGTCGTCGTCCGCCGCCTGATCGTCATCGCCGCCGCCGGAAGAACAACCGCTGCCCAACCCAACCGCCGCGACGAGAAAAAACGTCAAAAGAAGGAAGTAAAAGTTTTTCATTTGGCCTCCTGATCTCGAAGCAGATGCATTTTAGGCTGTCCGGCAAGGACTCGCCATCGGTCTGATCCCGCTGGCCTCAATGAACGATTTGATAGCTGTCGAACACCTGCCCCGTTTGGTCAATAGCATCGAGCGTCATCGTCGCGCCGTCGACGGAGACGTGGAGGAAATGGTATTCCGACGCGTAAAACAGATCCCAGGCCACATCGCGCGCCCACACGTCCAGGTCGCCGCCCGCGCCGCCGATAATGTAGTTGGCGATGGTCCCGTCCCAGCCGCGTTCGTAATCATGCGTGTGCCCGTTGAAATACACATCGACATGGTATTGCTTCATCAGCGGCAGAATGAACAAGCGGACGACCCAGTCGCCGTCATAGCCCGGCCAGCCTTCGGTGTACGGCGGTTGATGGAAAAACATGACGCGAAATTCCGCGTTCTGCGCCTCGGGTGAACTGAGTTGATCGACGAGCCATTTGTACCAGGGCAGACCCGGAATGTACGGCACATCGGCATCGAGGCCGAGGAAGAACGTGTTCCCGTACGTGAACGAGAAATGCGCGTTGTTGCCGCCCGGGAAAGAAAACAGCCCGTAATAGGTCAGCGAAAAATGTTCGTGATTGCCGAACGCCACGTAGACCGGCGCGCTCCGGAACAATTCCTGCGCCGGAGTAAAGAAGCAGGGGTCGTATTGGGTGGGGTCGCGACCGTCGTCCACCGTGTCGCCGACGGAAATGGCGAAGTCCGGATCGAACCCAATCATCATGTCCACGAACGGCCCGAAAATCTCGGCGTGGCAATGGTTGTCGCTGAAGGCCGTGAAGTTGAACGGCGTGTCGCGTAGCGGCGCGGTGCGAAACGAGGCCACGGTCGTCTCATCGTGGCATGACGTCGCTTTGTAGTAGTAGGTCGTTTGCGGCTCGAGGCCGGTCAACTCCACCAAGTGGACAATCTGCTGGTCGGCGAGGTAAACGGTCTGGCCCAGCGCGTCGGTAAGGCCGTATTCCACGGTCGAGTCGCCCGGTATGTCGGTGCCCCACATCACCGTGATCCCCGTTTGCGTCACGCTTTGCAGATACGGCTGGCGGGTAATCACCGCGTTGCAGTCGATCGGGGTGGTGTCGTCATCGATGCTGTCGTCGTCAACCGTATCGTCATCGACCGTGTCGTCATCGACCGTGTCATCATCGACCGTGTCATCATCGACCGTGTCGTCATCGACCGCGTCATCATCAACGGCGTCGTCATCGATCAAGTCGTCATCGATCGAATCGTCATCAACCGCGTCGTCGTCCGCGGCATCATCGTCGGTCACGTCGTCATCGCCCGACGTGTCGTCATCGCCGACGCTGTCGTCGTCGCCGCGGCCACCCTGATCGTTCCCGCCGTTGCCGCCGCAACCGGCGAAAGCAAGCGCGAGAGCAAGTACAAAAGCGAGGATCACCGTCTTGTCGAATAGCATGGTAATTTTCTCCGCCGCCGTTTTCGTTCGTTAGGGTCCGAACCTGAGGACCTATCGAGGTTGTCGCGCCGTATGTCGACAGCGTCAATAGGGAAAAACGAGGACCGTCGCGACGATCGCCTGTCGCGGTTTGTCGTTGACCCGATGACACGATCAACCGGATGCACAGGATGATTCCCGGAGGGGCGCGTCGGGGCGCCTTTCATCACACCCTGTTGTGGTTACTACTCCGTAACGATAATCATCCCCGTCATTTCCCCGTGACCGAGGCCGCAAAACACGTCGCAATGGAACGGGAAGCGGCCGACTGCGCGCTTAAACGAAAAGGGCACGGCGCGCGCCGTGCCCTCGGTAGTCATCGTGATTGGAATAATTAGAACGCGGTGGCGCCGATCGGCGTCCCCAAACCGCTCGGCCCGTCGTACTTCGCAACCCCGGTGCAGAGGTACGAAGGACTGCAACGGCCGTTGCTGCCGCTGATGACGTCGAACAGGTTGATGGTGTACGCGCCCAGCGAGTAGGGCATGCTGTTCGCCTGGACATTGCCGACCCCGCCCAACGCGTAGATGGCCGCGATCAGCGGCGCCGCCAACGACGTGCCGCCGACCTGGAACCAACCCTTCTGTCCCTGGTACGAAACGCTGTCGTAGACGGCCGCGCCGGTATTCGGATCGGCGTCGGCCGAGACATCGGCCACCATCCGCTTTTTACAAGTGGCGAGACCTAGCGCGGTTTGGAAGCTCGGCTGCGCTTCATACTTGCTGCACCCGCTTCCCGCGCCGCTCCAAACGGTTTCCGAGGCGCGAGCGCCGCCGCCGGTCAGGGTGAGCGTCGTGCCGCCGACGGCGGTCACATACGGCGAAGCAGCCGGCCACTCGACGCCGTAACCGCTGTCGCCCGAGCTGACGGTGAAGGCGATGCCCTTGTAGTTGAAATGGCTGTCGTACGAAGTCTCGCTCGACGATTCGCCGCCGCCCCAGGAGTTGGAGATCGCTTTGGCGCCCATCGTGCGGGCGCGATCGATCGCCGTCATCAGGTCGGTGGTGCCGGCGGATTTGGCTTCGACCAGCAGGATCGCGCAGTTCTGGCAAACCGCGTGGGCGATTTCCACATCCAACGAAATTTCCAACGCCCAACCGGCATCGGCTTTCGGATAGGACGTGCCGCCGCTCTGATCCACCTTGCGGAAGCAGGGGGCCGTCGGCGGCCAGGGCGAAGTCGGGCACGCGGCCATCGTCGGAATGCCGAAGGTGGTGCTGTAAGTGTTCAGGTCGGCCAGAATGTTCGGATCATCATAAGCGTCGACGATCGCGATGAGCGGCGTTCCTGCCGCCGTTCCCGACACGTTGTAGGCCGAACGGAACTGGCTCGGCCCGTAACCGGTCGGACCGGTCGAGGCTTTGGGTTTGTTCTGATCATCGACCACGACGCGCGCGTGGCAGCGTGTGCCGTTCAATTCGGCGGACGGGCAAACCGGCAGGTTGCTGCCGTGCAGCATCACCGGCGCCGTGTGCGCCCAATCAATCGACGAAGCGGTCGACATCGCCAGGTTATCGGTCTGCGCCGCGTCGGAGCTGTCGGGATCACCCGCGACATTTCCGTCGACGCCGTCTCCGCAACCGAAACAGAATAGAGCGAGCACAAAAACCGCGACGAGCACCAAGTTCGTTTTCATGAGGACATCCTCCTGTTGGCTAGACCTTATTGCGCTCGGACAATAATGCGAACCAACAATTTAGGCAAGTAGAATTAACCTTAGATTATACTCAGGGAAACCCTGAGGTCCAGCCCCCGCCGTCTTCGATCATGATCTCGGCCGTGGAACGCGGCGATCCCGACATTCTTCTTGCCGCGTGGTTTTTTCACCGATAGAATGACCGCGGCCTTTTTTTAATTTGCGTTCGTTCGGGAAGTTCACCGATGCCGACCGACCCTTGGGGCTGGGAATCTTTTCGTAGCCGTTATCGCGGCGATTGGCGCGATTGGCGGCTGTGGGCGTTGTGTCTGCTGGTCCTGCTGCTCGACCTGGGGATCGGCCGGATGGCGCGCTTCGCACCGGTCGAGGACGCCTACATCACCTTTCGCGTCGCCGATCATTTCGCGCGCGGCGACGGGTTGGTGTACAACACGGGCGAACGCGTCGAAGCCATTTCCAACTTTTTGTTCGGCGCGCTGCTCGGCCTGGGACGAAAGTTCACGCCCGCAAGCCCGGCGACGCTGGCGCTGCTGCTGAATGCCATCGCGTTATTGGCGGCCCTGGCGGCGCTGGCGCGCGTCGCCGATCCGCCCGACCGCGCCGGCCCGCCGCGCCTTCCGTGGTTCGCGCTGGCCTTCGGCGGCTTGCATCCGGCGATGGTGATCTATTTGTTTTCCGGCATGGAGACGGTGTTCTTCGCCGCGCTGCTCTTTCTCGGTTTCGCGTTTTTGGTGGGGCATCTCGAGCGCGGTTGGCCGGCGTTTCTGGCCGGTGTGGCGCTCGGGCTCGCCGCCGACGTGCGCATGGAAGCCGCGCCGTTCGCCGCGCTGTCGGCGTTGCTCGTGCTGGTCTTCGGCGAACGCGACCGGCGGTTTTGGCGCGCCGCCTCGCTGCTGGCGGCCTTCGCCCTGGTGTTCGCCCCCGCGCTGGCGTGGCGCTGGTCTTATTACGGCTACCCGTTTCCGAATCCGTATTACGTCAAGGTCGTTCAGGGGTTCGCCGGGCGGCTGCTGATCCGCGGCGCGATCTATTGCGCGATCTGGTTCGCGCTCAATTGGCCCGCGGCCGTGGCGTTGCTCGCTTCTTGGCGGCTCGGCCTGCGCGCCGTTCAACTTCGGCGGCGGGCGATCCTCGCGCTTTCCTGGATCGGCGCGTACCTGGCTTACAACCTGTACGTGGGCGGCGACTACTTCCCTTATCACCGCTTTTTTGTGCCGACGATTCTGCTCGTCGCCTGGGCGCTGCAAAGTCACGCCGACGAGCTGCGCGCGTGGCTGGCGCGCCGGCGGCCGAATTGGCGACCGGTGCGGACGGCCGTCGCGTTCTATCTCGTGTCGTGCGCGGTGATCTATTTCAACCCCTTCAGCCTGATCGCCTACCGCCAGGAGTTGCGTCCGATCGAATCGTGGCTGCAGCTCGGCGCCACCCTGCGCCACCGCGCGCCGAACGGCTGCACGATGGGCGTGGCGCCGGCCGGGGCGTTCTCGTATGCGCTGGGCCCGCGCTTCATCGTGCACGACGCGTCAGGTCTGTCGGACGCCGTGCTCGCGCACAAGCCGATCCACCCGGTCCATCTCGGCGTGGCCGGCCACGATCGCGAGGATTGGGATCGCATTTTCGATCTGACGCCCGAGCTGGTGTTCGTCGATTTTGTCCCCGACGATTTCCGCGGCATCAGTCGGATGAAGATGGGCCGCATGGAAAAATTTATGGAGTGGCGGAATCCGCAAAAAATCACGATCTTCGGACTCATCCTGAAAAGCGATCTGCTGGCGCGCTACGACCCGGTCGAGTTGCGCAACCATCCGCGCCGCGCGGTATTTCTGATCCGCAAAGATGCGCCGCCCGATCTTCGCCGGCTGTTCCGGCCGACGGTGCTGTTCGGCAACGAGGCGAGGCCGATTCAGAAGTAGAGATCGGAGCGCGATATATAATATTATTCGGCATACGTACCCAGGGCTAAAACCCTGGGCTATTGACTGTCGAAGCGATAGGGTGGCACTGGCACGCGTAGCTTGCCAGTGCTTGCCCCGACGTAGCACTGGCAAACTACGTTTCACTTCGTGTGCCAGCGCCACCCGGCCCTCTCCATCATCTGGCGTCCTGCCCCCTTCTTCCATGCCACATCTGGCGTTTTTTCTTGACACCGGCCGTTCGTCGGATACTCTGTTGATTAGCCCGCTATTCAACAGCAAGAGGTTTATCGTGCCGCGCCGCTGGTGGTTAGTTGTCGTGCTGCTGGCGCTCATTCCGGCGGCGGCCGGGGCGCAGGAGGGCTACAATGCCGACCTGCTGCGGCCGTCGATGTTCGGCGGGCGCTACCTCACCTTCGAAGACGCGCGCATGATCGCCGCGCGGTCCTGGACGGCGGGCGCGCTGCTCGGTTACGCGAACGCGCCGGTGGACCTCAGCGTCGATCATCATCACGCCAATCCGATTCTCGATGACCTGGTGACCCTCGACCTCACCGGCGGCTACGCGGTGCATGACATGGCCGGCCTCGGCGTGGCGATGCCGCTGCACCTGTTTACGCGCGGGCGTTCGTTCGGCGACGTGGGCGGCGGACGGCGCGCCACCGCGCACGAAAGCGACATGGCGCTCGGCGACCTGCGCGTGGCGGGCAAGGTCCGCCTCGTCGAGGAAGGCGTCTGGCCGATGGGCGTGGCGGTCACGCCGTTCGTCACCTTCCCCACCGGCGACGCCTCGCGGCTGCTGGGCGAAGGTCGCATCACCGGCGGCGCAACCGTGTCATATGAAATCGATCTGGCCTGGACGCACTTCGCGCTGAGCGGCGGCTGGCAATATCGCGGCGGCTCCGAGGTGCTCGGCACGCGCGTGCGCAACGGCTTTCCGCTCGCGGCCGGCTTTTCGCGCGACGTATGGGACGGCCTGAACTTCAGCCTCGAGTTGCACGGCGAGGCGTACGAGTCGCAGAACAACCGGCGTTTCCCCGGCAATCCGTTCGAGCTCGATTTGATCGGCCGCTATCCGCTCGGCGGCGGACTGCGGCTGCTGGTCGGCGGCGGACCGGGGCTGACCGCCGGCGTCGGCAGTCCGAAGTTCCGCCTGGTGGCCGGCGTCGATTACCTCCCCGAGCCGCACGCCGTGACGCCGCCCAGCGCGGGCGATCTGCGGCTGACCGTGCAGGACGACGCGGGCCAACGCCTCGAGGCGGAGATCGGTCTCGAGGGTCCGGAGCTGCGTCTGGGCAGCACGAGTCACGGCGTCTTCATCCTGACCGACCTCGCGCCCGGCACATACACGGTGCGCGCGTCGCGGGCGGATTACGAAACCACCGTCGCGCAGGTCAACGTGATCGCCGGGCAGGTCGCCGCCCAAACGATCGTGTTGCGCAAGCCCGCCACGCGGCTGACCATCGTGGTGCTCGACGACCACGACGGCGTGCGCCTGCCGTGCACGATCGTCTTCAATCCCGGCGGGCCCGGCGAACTCGCGGTGACCGTGGAAAGCGGCGAGTACTCCGCGCGCCGCGATCCGGGGTCGGTCGCGTTCACCGCCGAGGCCGCGGGTCACGAAGCGGTGATGACCAGCGTCGAGGTGACGCCGGATAAGATCACCACCGCCACCGTCCGCCTGCGCAAGAAACTCACCAAGCGCGGGCAGATCTTCTTCGACCTCGATAGCGCGAACGTGCGGCCCGAAAGCAACGCCACGCTCGACGACATCGCGGCGCAGATCAAGGCGCTGCATCCGGCGCACGTGATCATCGAAGGCCACAGCTCGAACGACGGCCCGGCCGAGCACAACCTCGACCTCTCGCGCCGCCGCGCCGCCGCCGTGCGCGATTACCTGATCGCCCGCGGCGTCGACCCGCAATTGCTCGAGGCGCAGGCCTTCGGCAGCGCGCGGCCCATCGCGTCGAACGACACCGATGCCGGCCGCGAACGCAACCGCCGTGTCGAGTTCATCATTATCGAGCGCGACTAGGGACGGCTGTGCACTGACCTTCGGTTCACCCCGACGGGTGACAAGAACGCCCGCCCCCATCGGTGCTAACTTTTGCCGAAGTACTATTTTTTGGTGTCATCCCGACCGGAGCGGACGCGCGGAGCGAAACGAAGTGAAGCGGAGCGCGGAAGCGTAGTGGAGGGAGCCCTCTCTTCAGATTGTAGTTCTTCCTTTGTCTGCCGCCGCGGAAAAGGATGAGCGCATCAGCCTGGAAGCGATTTCTCCACTCGCCCCTCGGATGCACTCGGGGCTCGGTCGAAATGACAGGAACACTTGCTCCTCGCGGCCCAGCACGGTCAAGCAGGGCGCGCCCGCGCCACCCACTACCCACCGCGCTGCCCGCCGCGCTTTTCCGTCATTTCGAGAGCGGCCATTTTTTTGTTTCCGAAACGAGCCCGGCCCTAATTGACCGCCGCAAATTCCGTGGGTATTATCGCGCTCCTTTTTTGAACCCAATCGTCGTTTGGTCTGTCCGATTAGCAGCCTTGAGGAAGAGGAGTGGGGGCCTTATGACAATTACCGGTTGGATCGCCGTGCTGGCGCTGCTTCTCGCCGCCTTGGGATTGGCGTTGCGAAATTACCTCGTTTACCTACAGACCGCGCGCCGGGTGCACGAACTGGCCGGCGCGTTGGAAGCCGAGTTTGATCATCATGAGGGCCGCGACCGCCTGACGTGGCGGGTCGGTCGCGATCAGTTCGAACTCTCGTTGCACCGCACCGCCCTGGCGAAGATCGAGAAGTTGAAGCTCGTCTTGCGTAACGGGCGGGACCGGCCGACCTGCCGGCTCGTGCGCCGCGCCACCNNCGCACGTATTGGGCCATCCGCGCTTCGACGCCGTCGGCCGCATCATCGGCATCACCAATCCGGGCGTGCGGGAGCGCCTGCTGGACGGCGGGCGGGCCGACAACGTGGTGCGCCTGTTCAAGCAGGGGTTCGATGAAATCGAACTCGGCGGCAAAAGCGTCACCGCGTCGCGCCAACTGCCGTTTGATCCCGAGATCCTCGACGAGGCCGCCGTGGTGGGCGATTGGGTGCGGCTGCTGGGTGAGCTATAACCGGAACGTTAGCGACGGCGCCCCGTCAATTGACCATATGATCCGGTTAGTGTGTTCGGTCGTTATTTGTTTGGAACCATCATGGCCGACATTCTTGCCTACCTGTTGTACCTGGTTCTGTTGTTGGTCTTTCTATTGCTGCCCGGATGGCTGGCCGTCGCGCTGCTGTTTCGCCGGCAGGCAGAGACCGTACCGCCTCTTTTCATTTGGGCCGTGCTCGGTTTGCTCTTCTGGTCGTTGACCGCCTTCGTCTTGTGTTCCGCGCTGCTCCTTTCCCGGCCGCCGGTATTGTTGATCCTGTTCTTCTTGGCCGCGTCGACCGCCGTGCTGCTGGCGATCCGCCGCAAGACCCTTTGGCCTCCGCCGCCTTGGCGCCCGCAACGACCGCCGCTCGAATCACTGCTGATTGGAATCCCGTTGCTGATCGTGGTCGTGTTTTTGTTTTTCAAGTGCTTGAATCCCGAGGTGATCGTCGACGAAAACACGTACCATCTGAAGATTCCCCAACTTTACATCGCGGCGCACGGTTTCCGACCCATCGCCTTCGACGTCTATTCGATCTGGCCGCACGGCATGGAACTGGTGTTCGCCGTGGCGATGCTGTTCAAGGGCGTGCAACTGGCCAAGTTGGTCCACTTCGCAATCGGCGTCCTGACCTTGGCGGCCCTCTACCGTTTCGGGCGAAGCCGGGGCAGCGCCTTCGCCGGACTCCTGGCGGGCGTCATTTTTTTGAGCAATTCGATTGTATTTTACGAGTTTTCCCTGGCCTATGTGGACATCACGTTCGCCTTCGTTTTACTGCTCGGCTTCTGGCTCCTGTTCGTTTACTTCGAATCAGGGATGGAGCAACCGCGGCTCATTCTCCTGGCCGGATTGTGCGCGGGACTGCTTTCGGGCGTGAAGCTGTCGGCGTGGAGCGCGGTATTCCTCCTTGGTCTTTACTATCTCGCGCAGGCCGTTCGTCGGCCAAAAATCGGCTTGTCGCTTCGGCGGTTGTTGCTTTATTTCGCGTTGCCTTGCGTGCTGCTGGCCATCCCCTGGTGGCGCCATGCTTACCGCTATACCGGCAATCCGGTCTATCCGCTGCTCTACAAATTCCTCGGCGGCGTGCGCTGGAACGAACAACTGTCCGCGGAATTTCGGGCCTGGCATCATTCCATGGGGATGGGTCACCGCTGGATCGACTACCTGCTGCTCCCGTGGCGAATGATCATGGAATCCGGGCCGCACTATCAAAACTTTTCCGGCCGCATCAGCCATGCCTGGCTTCTTTGGCTGCCCCTCGCGCTATCCGGTTTGCGGCGCAACCGACTGGTCCGCCACTGCCTGTTTCTCGCGGGCGGCTACTTTGTTTTTTGGGCTCTCTCCTCGCAACAACTGCGCTTCATCATCCCGATTCTCCCGTTGCTTTCGCTGGCCGCCGGTTTGTCGGCCGCCGAATGGTTGAAAGCCATACCGCTCCTGCCATGGCGAAAAGTCGTCGCGCTGGCGATCGCCGCGGCGGCCGTCGTCACCCTTGCCGTCGAATCAGGCCCGTGGGTCCGCCGAGGTCTGATCGCCGCGAACCGGCTGGTTCGCACGGGCGAAGCCGGCTGGCGCCCGCCGGTCGAACCGGTTTTTCGCTTCATCAACGCCGAGCTTCCGGCCCATACGCACCTGATGTTCGTCAACGAAAACAAAGGCTACTATTGTGCGCGCGATTACATCGCCGACAGCTTTTTCGAAGCGTCGATGCTCAGCGAGCTGGTGAAGAAGGCGCAATCGACGGCGGAACTGGAAAACCTGCTGCGCTCGCTGTGCATTACCCACGTCTTGATGGAAACCAGTCATGACTGGGGGGTTCGCTATCCCGCGGTGCTGCTCGACTTGCTGCACGATCCGGCGCGTATGAGGCCGATAGACGTCGGCGGGCGCTATCAGCTTTACGAATTGGCGGCGCCGTCCGCCTCGCCGACTTGCGCGAACCGATACTTGGATTGGTCCGGGCGGCCGCCGCCTTGATCTTTTTCCAACCGGTCGTCGCGGTCGTTCGGCGCCGGGCCGGAGACCCGCCTTTGACGGGAAGCCCGGTCAGTGTTATTCAATAAGCGTTTCCCCAGGCATTTGCTTTGAAAGGACAAAGTTGAAACCAACTCACGCAAGGAGACCATCATGAAGAAAGCGATCATTATTCTGTTGGCGGCGGCCGTAGTGGCCGCGATTCCCGCCATCGCGCTGTGCATGGCGGCGTCCGCCTTCGACGGCAAGCCGGGCTTCAGCGCCGGCGGCGCGAACGGCGCCTGGCTCTGGATGGAACCCGCCATGAACCGCCTGCACGTGCGCTTCTCCACTACGGGGAATGAAAAACGGTTTTTCGGCAGCATTTGCGGCGACAAGATGAGCGACCTGATCATCTACAAGGTGAACGAACAGCCGGAAAACAAGGACGCGGCCAAGATCGCCGGCGACGCCCACTGCCTGACCTTCAACTTCAAGGCCAAGAAAAACCTCGTCGGCTTCTACGTTACGCCCGACGGCCAGAAAATCGATTTCAAGGTCAACATGGACGACACGTATCTGACGCCGCACAACATCTGGATCGGCTCGCACAACACCAACCCGCCGGGTAACCCGTTCACGATGGAGCGGTAACCCCAGCAGATCGGCCGGCGAGTCGCTTCGCCGGTGAATGAAGCAAAACGGGGCGCGATGCCGGCATCGCGCCCTCTTTTTGTCTCTTGACCCGCCAGCGGTGAGGGGCCATATTAAAGATGTACGTCCCATATGTACGTACATATTTGGAGCACGCCCATGACGCTGACCGCGACCGAACTGCGCAGCAAACTCTTTCGCGTGTTGGACCAAGTCGCCCAAACCGGCGACCCGGTGGAGATCCGGCGCCGCGGCAAAACGCTCAAGATCGTGCTGGACTCGCCGCCGGACAAGATGGACCGCCTGGTTCCGCGCGACAAATTCCTCAAGACAAACCCGGACGAAATCGTCCACCTCGATTGGTCCGACCAGTGGAAGCCGTGATCCATCTGGACACGCATGTCGTGGTCTGGCTGTACATCGGCGACGCGCGCCGGTTGCGCCCGGTGTGGCGTACGCTCGATCGCAGTGAGTTGGTGATTTCGCCGATCGTGCCGTTGGAGTTGCAGCACCTGTATGAGGTCGGCAAGACCACGGAGCCGGGTGAGGCGGTGCTCGCCAATCTGGTCGATCAGTTCGGCTTGCGCTTATCCGGCGCGCCCTTCAGTCAGGTCGCGTATCACGCGCTGCATCAGACCTGGACCCGCGACCCCTTCGACCGCCTGATCGTCGGCACGGCGCTCGCCGACCACGCGCCGCTGCTGACGCGTGACGCATCTATCCGGCGGCATTGCAAGACGGCGTTCTGGAAATAGGCGGCCGCTTACCCGAGATTCCGGTGGTAATCCTGCAGGCAGCGCGTGTCGAGCATCTGGTATTTGATCGACATGATGCCGCGCACGGCGGCGGACGCGCCGGATAGCGTGGTGATGTACGGCACGTTGTGCGCGATGGCGAGCTGGCCGATCTGGTATTCGTGGCTGCGCGACAATTTGCCCAGCGGCGTGTTGATGATGAGCTGCACCTCGCCGCGGCGGATCAGATCGAGCAGCGTCGGATCGCCCTTCCCCACCTTGTACACCAGGCCGCAGTCGATGCCGCAGGCCAGCAGCGAACGGCGCGTGCCCTCGGTGCCGACGAGCTTGAAGCCGAGCTCCACGAAGTCGCGCGCGATCGGGATGATGCGAAACTTGTCATTGTCGTTGACGCTGATGAACACCGCGCCCCCGGTCGGCAGCTCACCGCCGGCCGCCAGTTGCGACTTGGCGAAGGCGTTGCCGAAGCTGGCGGCGATGCCCATCACCTCGCCGGTCGATTTCATTTCGGGGCCGAGGTAGACGATCGAGTCGGCGAACTTGTTGAACGGCAGCACCGCTTCCTTGACCGAAATGTGCTGCGGGATGCGCTGCTCGGTGAGCCCGAGTTCTTTCAGTGTGCGGCCGACCATCACCTTCGCCGCCACCTTGGCCAGCGGCACGCCGACCGCCTTGCTGACGAACGGCACGGTGCGCGANNCGCGACGCGCGCGGGTTGACCTCGAGCACCTGCATCACGCCGTCGTTCATGTTCATCGCATATTGAATGTTGATCAGGCCTTTCACCTTGAGCTTGCGCGCCAGCAGGTGCGTGTATTCGCGAATCGCCTCGAGGTGTTCGCGGGTGATCAGATACGGCGGCAGCACGCACGCGCTATCGCCCGAATGAATGCCCGCCTCCTCGATGTGCTGCATCACGCCGCCGATGAACAGCGTATGGCCGTCGTAGATCGCATCGACGTCGAACTCGAAAGCGTCTTCGAGAAACTTGTCGATCAGCACCGGATGCTCGGGCGACGCGCTGACCGCCTCGCGCATGTACTCGGCCAGCATCTTGTCGTCGTAGACGATCTTCATGCCGCGCCCGCCGAGCACGTACGACGGACGCACCAGCACCGGGTAGCCGATCCGCCGCGCCACCTCGCGCGCCTGCGCCCCGGAAAACGCGGTGCCGAAAGCGGGGTGCGGAATCCTCAGGCGCCGGAGCAGCGCGCCGAAGCGCTTGCGATCCTCGGCCAGGTCGATGCTGTCCGGCGAGGTGCCCAGGATGCGCACGCCCGCGCGGTGCAGCGGCAGCGCCAGCTTGAGCGGCGTCTGCCCGCCGAACTG
>PMZC01000253.1 GCA_003170555.1 Deltaproteobacteria bacterium | reverse complement strand
TACATCTTCTATCGCGGAATGGACGGCTTCTTGAACGTGCGCGGAGCGGGCCTGTTCGCCAACCAACCATCCGACGGCCGAATGTGCTCCGACCATTTCGGCGTCTTCGCCGTTTTCCAGCAGCCCTAAGGATTTCGCCGAAAAGCGAGAACGCAGCCCTCGTGGTCGGCGCTCAGCGACAGCGCCGTATACTGCCGCAGCAGGCGCGGATCAGACATCACCGCGATATCGGGGCCGCCGGGACGCGGCTGGTAAGTGGGGTTGTCCGGACAACGACCGCGTTTGATCGTCCCCGGCGAAAACGGCACGTAGTAATCCGGCCGCGCGGCGAAAAACTGATCGGCGGTCATCCATTTGCGGTGGCCTTGAATCGGGATCTCCGGATGCGATGCGCCGTACCGGGCGACCTGACGATTGGTCAGGGCGAGCGGATCGACCAGGCGCAGTTGCATGTTCTCCCAACCGACCCGACCGATCGCCTGAAAGACGACCGACGTTTTCGCCGGCAGCGGTTGAACGGCCAAGGAGACGAGTTCGTAGATATCGACCGCCGGATTTTTCGTTTCGTCGAGCGCCGCGGGTTTTGCGTAAACCGTGGCGACGGTCCCCAACAATGTCGCAAAGGCCAGCAACACCGGGCTCGTTCGGCCGAATCGATCGGGGTTTGCCCAGGGAAAGATTGCTAGTAGAAGCGGGATCAACGGCGCGAGGAAACGCGAGGGGTTGCCGCTCGGCCCGCCGACCAACAAGTCGTACGCCACGAACACGGCGACGGTCGCGACGACGCCCAATCGCACGATATTGCGGCGAGCGGCCGTCGCGACGAGAACCAGCAGCACAACAAAAGCGAAACCACCTTGTTTCAAATAGAACCAAAGGCTGTTCGCACCGAGCGCCAAATCGTATTTGAAATCGATCCCCGCCTTGGCGTGAAACGTATTCGGGACCACATCGCCGTAATACCAGAAACGAAATAGCTCCATACCGGCCACCAGCAACGCCCACGGCGCGACCAGTCGCAACAGCGAACCCAGGTTGCGCTGTGCTTTCGGCGTCGCCAGCCACGCGGTCGCCAACAACAGCAGACCGACGAGGCCATAGTCCGGCCGCGCGAGAAAGGCCAGCCCGAGGAGAGCGGAACCTGCCGCCGTACGATGACGGTCGAACAGACAATACGCCCCAAGGGTCAACAGAAACGCGAGCAGTGCGGCTTCGAGGCCGAGCCCGATGTTGTCACCGAAGCCCGGGAACACGGCGAGCAGGAGAACGGCGAACGCACTGCGGCGCCATTTCCACAACACCCACACCGCGCCCAGGCCGAAGAGCAATTCCAAGATAAGAGCGATTTGGGGAATGGCTTTCCAACGTACGATTCCGCCGCCGGCGAGCAACGCGGTCCACAGAAAATTGGTATAGCCCTCGACCCGTTCGCCGGGGTTGAAGACGAAGCCGTGGCCGAGCGCGGCGTGCGCGGCGTAGCGAAACGAGATGTAGGAATCCTCCATCGGCTTCCAGCCGGTGGTGAGCCAGCTCATGAGCAGCAGAAGCACGAACGCGGCGACCAACGGGGAAATAGATGTCTTGCTTGAGTTCATCAACCTCAATCGCGACGTAGTTCAAAAGCAGAATAGCATCCGCCGGTCGGCCGGGCCAGGGAGCGACGTGGGAAAAGAAAAACCCAGGGCGAAAAAATCACCCTGGGTATCTAGTGGAGGGGTTGCTGGGAATTGAACCCAGGACACTCGGAGCCACAATCCGATGCTCTACCNNGTCTAGCGACCGTTGGGGTGCTGTCAAGAAGATGAGGAAATCGGTTCCACGACGTCAGTTGCAGCACGGCCAGGACGATGATTTGAGCAGGCGCGGGAGATTCTTCTCGATCCAGGTGTTCGTTTTTTCATAGTAGGGGTGCGCGCGTTCGGCTTCGTGAAAGGCCCGGCCGTGCAGCACGCGTCGTTCGCCATCGTGTCGCGGCCGAAACAGCCAATGCAGGATTTCATGGTAGATGAGTGTTTCGAGCACGTAGCGCGGCGCCCAATCGACATCGAGCGCGGGATGCAGGCGGATGATGTTGCCTTCGTAGTCGTAGCTGCCGAGCATGATCGAACGGCGGCGGCGGCCGGGAGTCGTCTTACCCCAGGTGATCTTCGAATCGCAGGCCCGCTTGAAGTACCGCGCATTGACGCGGTCGAACAACTCCTGCAGGTCGAAGACGCGGCCGCGGTGACGCAGTCGCGCGACCTTGGCGCTGCGGTGCGCGGCGTGATTGATCAGCAACGAATGCTCGTCGATATAGCGGGCGATGGCCGCGCGATTGGCGGGCTTGGGGTCTTTGAAGAACGAAGCCAGGATCCGCACAAACGGCAGGTCGGCCAGCAGAAACATGGCGTGCACCCGCACTTCCAGCCGTTCATGATGCCAGCGAAACGTGATCATGCTGCGACGGTTGTCGGTGACGGTCAGCGTGACCGGCTTTTCAAGCAGTCCCGCCAGTCGGTTACGCAACAACAAAGCCAGGGGGTCGGTCAACATGCGCGGTAGGCTGCCACGTCTCGGCGCAGGGAACAAGAGTCGCTTGCGTCGGGGAGTCTTTACTTACGCGTTTTGGTGCGTCTATCATGACCGGCTTGAAAGCTGTTGCCGATTGTGTTTACTTGCGGGCGTTTTTCCGAAGGAGTGCAAAGTGATTCGTCGGCCGATCGTGCTTGCGTTGTTGGCGTTGCTGGCCGCGGGTTTGGCGCTGGCGGCTTGTCACAAAAATCCGGCAAGTGAGACGCCGGTGGACGAACACGGCAGCCCGGTTTACGTGGACATCGGCGGCGGCCAGTTCAAGTTGACCAAAGCCTATTACGACCTGGCCCTCGAGCGCGCCGGTCCGATCTTTCGCGGCCAATTCGAGACCCCCGCGGGCAAGCGCGATTATCTCGACCGGTTGGTCTATGAGGCGGTTTACTACCTGGAAGGACTGCGCAAGAAATACGATCGCAAAACCGAATTCAAGAACCTATACAACCTTCGGCTGTTTCAGGGCGTGCTGGACGAATTCCGTTCGGACCTCCGGAAGAAACTGGTCATCACGGACGATCAGTTGCGGGCGGAGTACGATCGCCTCATGAAGGGAAAGGCCGGGGCCAAACCGTTCGAGACGATGAAAACGGCCGTCCGCAACATGCTGGAAATGAGGCTGGTCGAGGAAGCTTATCAGGCCAAGAAACAGGGGCTGCTGAAAGACTGGCAGATCAAGTACCACTATGATTTGTTGAACCGTTTGCTGCCGAGCAAGCCCAATCCGGACGATGTGCCGCGCCTGGATGAAGTTTTGGCCGAAGGCGCCAACGGCTACAAGTACACGGTCGGCCAACTCGCCAAACGCATCGAGGAGCTGCCGGAGGAAGTCAAGCAGCGGCTGCGCCAGCCGGGGGGCGACGCGAAAGCGCGCTTGGAGTTTGTGGTCGGCGAAGATGTGCTGTTCACCTGGGCGGTGCGCGAGGGCCTGGACAAAACCGCCAGTTACCAACTGCGGAAGTTGATCATCGAGGTGGTGATCCTCAGTCAGATCACCCGCGCGGAGATTATCGGCAACGACATCGTGGCCTCGGGCGACGAAGCGAAGAGGTACTACGATCTGCACAAACACAATTTTACCCGGTCGAACGGGCAGGTGGTTCCTTTCGAAGAAGTGCGGGCGAAAATATTGAGTGACCTGACCGAGCACAAACGCCTGGACGCCATGAAGTCGCTCGCCAAATCGCTGATGGCCCACCGCTTCCCGACGGTGTACTACGAGGCCAATATCAAGAAGTATCTCATCGGCGCGCCGGACGCCCATTAGCCGCCGACGGCCGCATGTCGAACGGTCGGTCGAAAAGCGGTTTTTTTATCGCTCAAGCTGATCATCGTGCGTTGACTTCTGAAACCCCGCGTGAGTAATGTGCCGCCGATGAAGCCGGTATTGCCTTTACGCCTGGTCGCGGCCGCGATTTTTGTTTTCGCCGTCTTGGCGCCGGCGTTGGTCCATGCGGGCGCCGACGGGTTGTTCGAGGAATACGGCGTCAGCCCGCGCGATACGGCCATGGGCAACGCGGGCGCTGGGCTCGCCAACGATTACACCGCGGCCTATTACGATCCGGCGGGGCTGGGGTTTCTCCACGGCAGCCACCTGAGCTTGGGTTATCGCGGCGTCTATCCGTATACGTTCATCCACTTCAATCCCAGCAACGGACACAACCTCGGCCAATCGCCCAGCACGGATTTGTTTCTGCTGGGACTGTCCAGCGATCTCAAGTTCCGGCGCATCGTCAGCCCGCGTATCACGGACCGGCTGGGCTTCGGCATGGCGCTGGCCTTTTCGCAGTATATGAAGTCATTCACGCTGTTCGCCGATCCCAACACTCCTTATCTATTTCGCTACACCGATCGGCCGGTCAGCCTGATGAGCGTTTACATGGGTCTGGCCGTTCGCATCTTTAGCTGGTTCAGCTTCGGCGGCAGTATGTGCCTGGCGCCGTCCGAGACCTATGCCGACGTCATCGCGCACACCAACATTTACGTGCCGTCGTTCCGCAACGAAACGCATCAGGGGATGGCCACCCGCGCGTGGACCAAGGTCGTACCGGTGCTGGGTGCGATGTTCCGCGCGCCGGCGATGGGGCGCGACGATTATCTGCAACTCGGCCTGGTGTGGCGCGACGAAGTGTACACCATCGACGGATCGGGCGAAGTCACGTCGGTGACGCGAATCGTCTTTGAAAAAACCGGCGAAACCATCACCGTGCCGAACACGACTTTTGCTTTGCACCAACTTTCCGGTTACTCGCCGATGCAGTTCACCGCGGCGCTCGGCTGGAACGTCACGCCGCGGGTGCATCTGGCCGTCGACGGAATCTGGAAGCGCTGGTCGATGTGGTTGGACGGCGACGAGAACCAACCCAATCCGCCGTTCAAGGACACCTTCCAGGTCCGTCTCGGCTACGAGCAGGAGACGCAGATTAATTGGGCGTGGATTCACGATCTGATCGTGCGCGCGGGCTATTACTACGAACCGTCGCCGGTTCCCGACATGAACGGCCGGATGAATATCCTCGATCCGGACAAACACGTGGGCAGCGTCGGCGCCGGTTTTCGCTTTGCCGATCCGCTGGACATTATCTTGACGCCGATCCAATTCGACCTGGCGTATCAACTGCATTGGCTGGTCGAGGAGCGGCTGTCCAATAATCACGATCCCGTCTATCCGCCGTTGACCGCGGGCGGACAGGTGCACAACTTCGCGGCGACCATGAATTTCGAATTCTGAGGAGGTGGACGATGCGTTACTGGCTCCCTGGTCTGCTTCTGCTGTTGGTTCTCCTCCTGCTCGGTTGCGGCAGCGGAGAGAAACCCGAGTTTGTTGAAGTGCCTTCGGGCGATCCGATGGCGCCGGCCGGCGAGGGTACGCCGATTCAGGATGCGCAGCCGGGCCAGAACCAAGGGTGTAGTCAGACGGCGGAACCGCCGCCGTTGCCGAAAGCGATCATCAATCCGGACATCATCCGCCAACGGGCCGAACCTACGCCCGCCCCGGAACCCCAACGCAGCGCCGTGCCCACGATCCTCGTGTTATTGGTTCCGGCGGCGCTGGGTTGGGCGTTGCGACGTCCTCGTTGACGGCGCACGGCGCCGCGGATAACCTGTGTCGTCGTTTTCCCGGAGGATTTCTTGAGGCGGCTGCTCCTGCTCGCGGCGATGCTGATCGTGTTGGCGCCGACGGCGGCGTGGGCCGGCGCCTTGCACGGGGTGGTCGTCGGCGAACAGAATAGCGGTCCGGTGCCCGCCGCCAAGGTCAAACTCGTGGGCGCCAACCGCGTCGCCAGGACCGACGCGGAGGGCCGTTTCGTTTTCGATAATTTGCCGGCCGGCGAATACACCGTTTCCGTCGAGGCGGAAGGGTATCAAACCCACAAGACCAAGGTGCAGGTTCCGGCCGAAGGCGACGCCCAGGTCACCATCGCGCTCAAGTTCAGCGTGACCGTGCAAGGCGAGGAACTGACCGTCACCGGCCACACGCCGGTCGATCAATCGCCGCAGACCAGCGCGGAGCACTTCACGCGCGAGGAAGTGGCCCACAACGCCGGCGGGCTCGACGACATCACCAAACAGATTCACCAACTGCCGGGCATCGTCGCCGACACCGACTTCACCAGCGACATGTACGTGCGCGGCTCGGCGAGTTATGAGAACGTGGTCATCATCGACCGGCAGTTGCTGATCAACCCGTATCACTTCGGCGTGGGGCTCTCGGTCATCAACACCGACCTGGTGCAGGACTTCACCTTTTACGCGGCCGGTTTTCCCGCCGAGTATCCGTTCGCGACCGGCGGCGTGCTCGACGTCACCTACCGCGACGGCAACCGCGACCACCCGGACGGCCAGATCGATCTATCCATGTTGTCGGCCTCGGCGATTGCGACCGGCCCGCTGGGCAAGAAGATCACCTGGGTGTTTTCCGCGCGCCGAAGTTACTACGATTATATGATGAAGTTGCTCAATTTCACCGACGTGCCGATTCCCGTCTTCTCCGATTTGTTCGGGCGCATCACCTACGAGCCGACGCCGGCGCATCGCTTTCTGTTGTTTCTCATGCGCAGCGAAGACGGCGCCCGCGCCTCGCTGGAACAGAACCCCAGCCCGGTGGACCAGGGGCAGTTCTTCTACGACCAGATCACGCAGGACTACGGCCTCAACTACACCTTCCTGCCGACGAAGTGGTTCCTGGCGAACAGCACGGTCAGCTATCAACTGCTGAACTTCGACGGCACGGTGTCATCGACGGGAACCAACTATTTCGGCCATGCGCACGCCTACATGTACTACGTGAACCAGGAGTTTCAATTCGACCTGGGCCGCAACGTTTTCAAATTCGGCGGCTTGTTCGCGAATTCTTTTGTTCGGCTGCGCTCCGCATTTCCGCTGTCGCAGTACGTGGCCGGCGCGCGCTTCACCAACACGCAGCAGTATTTCAATATCGATTACAACGCGACGGCGTCGTCCCAGGTTTACGGGTTCTACGTGCAGCACGAGGCGGAGATCGTACCGCAGCGGCTGCACACCAACATCGGCGCGCGTTTCGATCATTATGACAGCACCGGACAGGGCTGGGTGGTCAGCCCGCGCGCGAGCATGTCCACCAACCTCGCGCCCGACACCGTGCTGAAACTGGCCTGGGGCATCTATTACGTTCCGCCGGTCGGCGGCATCGGCTCCGACACCAATTCCCGCTTGCGTCCGGAGCGTTCGACGCACTACGTCGTCGGCCTGGAGCAGGGTTTCGGCCCGAACATGAAGTTGCGCGTCGAAGGGTTTTACAAAGAGTTCGACGATCTGGAATACATGCAGGTCATGGGCCAGCAGCTCGACCTGAGCCAGACCTTTAATCTTTTGCTGCAAAACGAAATGCCCGAGATCGACATCACCAACTCAGGTTACGGTCACGCGCAGGGCATTGAAGTTTTCTTCCAGAAAAAAATATCCGGCTGGTGGGACGGCTGGCTCGCGTACACGCTATCCGACGTGCGCTACAACGACGGCCTGGGCCTGTACGGTTGGTACTATCCCGAGCAGGACCAGCGCCACACCCTCGCGCTGGTGAGCAATTTCCGGCCGATTCCGGATTGGGTCTTTTCCGCGACGTTCAAACTGTCGTCCGGACGGCCCTATACGCCGGTCGTCGGTTGGGTCGAGCGCTACTCCGGCACGTTCCTGCGGTATTGGGAGGCGCAACTCGGTTCGCTCAACTCGGCGCGGCTGCCGGTCTATCACAGTCTCGATGTGCGCGTGGAGCACACCTGGCATCCGTATAAATGGATGGACATCGTCGGCTTCGGCGAGATTTACAACGTCTACAATCAGCGCAACCTGTGGAGCTATTATTATAAGAACGAGAACGGCATCGACAAACCGGTGCTCACGCCCATCTACCAGTTGCCGTTCCTGCCGTACCTGGGCGTCAAGGCCGTTTTCCTCTAAGCGCCTGTCGTCGTTCCGCCGCCGCTTCCGCCGGGCGTCCCGCCGCCTGATAGATGATGGCCAGATTAAAGTGGTGCCGCCATTCGCTCGGGTTGGCGGCGATNNCTGCCGATACCAACTGATCGCTTCCGCGAATCGCCCCGACCGCGCGAGCAGGCTGCCGAGGCCGGCCATCGCGGCGTCGTTGGTCGGATCGGCCCGCACGGCGTTCTCTTCGGCCTGTAACGCGCGCGTTCCGTCGCGCTGCTGCTCGAATGACCGCGCCAGTCGATCGAAGTAAACGCCGTAGTCGATGGTGAGCGTCGTCGTGTGGTGATCGCGCACCAGCAAATCGTCGACCATGGACGAGGTTTGGTAAAAGCGCCAAACCGCGATATCGGCCGGCAGATCCGTTTGTGCTTTATCTCGCCACCAACTCAGTGCGCCGGATCGCGACACGTGGACTTTCGCCCGCAGCGCCTCGAGCGCGCGTTGGTCGGCCGGGTTGGTCAGTTCGTCGAAGACAAAAGCGAACGGCAGCGCCGGCCGCTCGATCAGATTGGCGATGGTCGAGAGAAATAGCGGGTCCGACAGTTCGGCCTCGCGGTATTCCGGTCGCATGGCGATCGCGCCGGGTGGCAGCGCCGGTTCGAGCATGTGAATGATCCACCGGCTGCGAAAACCGATGCGCGGTAAGGCGACGACGGTGGGGCGCCGCCGCTCGACCATCTGCAGATACCAGAGCGGAAAGAGGTTGTCGTCGCCGCCGACGACCACCGCGTAACGCTCCTCCGGATGCGACAACGCGTTCTGCCACGCCTCGTAAGCCACCCAATTCGTTTGCTGCTCGTTCGCGCGGGCGTGCCGGACCAACGGCGAAAAAGTAAGCGCAAAAAGAAAAGCGACAATCACGACGCGAACGATCGCGCTATCGCGCCAGACCAACGCGCGCTTCGCCAGCCAGTCGGCGGCCACGGCGGCGCCGATGATCAGCACGAGGTAGCTCGAAATGAGATAGCGCCGCACCTGGTACATCTCGTCGGCGCCGATGTAGTTGATGCGCAGGCCGATGTTCGCCGCCACGAGCAACAGCAGGCCGATCAACAGTGAACGGTCTCGCTTCGCCAGCGCCAGCAGCCCGCCGACTCCGAGCAGGAGAACGATAATACCGCCTTCATCGAAGAAGCTTTTGGCGATGATGCCGAGCATCTGCAGCTTGCTGGACCAATCGGCGTTCAGCATCTTTTCGGCGTACTGGCGCTGCAGCAGGGCGTCGAACAAGCGCGACAGGTTGTTCGGCTCGCCCCAATTCAACACCGGATGCGTCGCCGCGCGCAGCGGGACGNNCGTCGACAGCCCGAGGCCGAAGAAGGTGACGGCCAGCAGCAGGTCGCGCCAACGGACATCGCGCCGGTTGGTCACCATAAAAACCAGCGGAACCAGACCGACGATCATGAGGATTTCGTGGTTCGACATCCCCAGGCCGAGCAGGAAAAAAGCCGAAAGTAGATAACGACGATCGAGCGTGCGGCGCCAGCGCAGCGCCAGCCAGATGATCAGCGCGGCGAAAAACGTGTTGAGCGGGTACGCGCAAATCTTGAGCGATTCCTCCCACAAGGTGTACGTACCGGCAAAGGCCAGCGCCGCGGCGAGCGCGATCAGCCGGTCGCCCAGCAGCTCGAGCAACAGGCGATAGGTCATCCAGACCGCCAGCGCGCCGAAGAAAACCGAAAACAAATTGCCGCGCCAGGCGGCGTGGGCCAACGGAATTTGCGCGAAGAGATGGCCGATCATGGCGAGCAGCGGATAGCCCGGCACGTGCGGCACGGCGAACATGAAGGCGCCGACGGTGAGTTCGCCTGAGTCGCCCAGGTGAATCGTCGGGACGATCGTGATGAGGTAGATCACCAGCGGCGTAAAAAAGGCCAGCAAGTCGCCGAAGCGCTGTTTCATCGGACCCTTCTGAATCGAATCAGGGCCCAGACCCAAAGTCCCAAGACGATCAGTCCGAACACGCTGACGCCCTTGGCCAAAAGATGCACCGGGGTGTCGCCGAACTCCAGGACAATTACGTGGCGTCCGGGGCCGACGGTCACCACCATGCGGCCGGTTCCCGACTCGGCCACGATCGGCGCGGGAATATCATCGACGTTGGCGCGCCAGCCCGGAAAGTAAAACTGGTTGAACACCACGTTGTCTTGAACGGTCGCTTGCACCTCGGCGCGGACAAATACGTAACCCCAATCACTGAAGAGAATGCGCACATCGGGGCCGCCCGGCTCAGCCGCCGTTTCCGGTTCGCGGTCCGGGAGTTTGGTGCAGGCGATCGGCAGATAATCCTGGCTGGCCGTACTCGTCACACCCAGCCGCCGAATCGTGGCGATGGTCAAAAAGCGGTCGGGCCGCACGAATTGCGAAACGAGCGAAGCGGCGCGCACGTCCTCGGGGCTGGCGAAAACGAACGCATTGCGCGTCGCGTGCTGAAACACATAGCGCACGCGCACGAAGCTGAATGACGCGGCGACCGCCGCGATACACAAACCCGTTGCCACGAAGGCGGCGAATCGCTTGGGGAAGTGGGCTGGCAACGTCGCCACCAGCGGGACCGCGAAAACCGTGGCCGGCAACAAGAAGCGCCAGGGAAACTGTACAAAGGAAATTAACGGCAGATGCGCCCAAATGGCGGCGGACCACGACAACGTCATCAACAGCGAAATCGCGGACGCGGTGATGAGCGCGAGCCGTACGCGCATCGCGGCGAGGTCTTTTCGCCAGGCCAGCACCAAGATGGAGACGACCCCCAAGAGCAAGGCGAGCCACATCATCTCGCCGAACATGAAGCCCATTTTGTCGTTTGGCCCAGCGACGCTCGCGCCGAAATCCCACTTGCGGAGAAAAAGTTGGATCGGCGATAGGAAATGATTCGTGTACTGAAAAAAGCCGCCGGTCAGACTGTCGTTGGCGTGGACTTCGCTTTTTTCCACCATCGCCGGCAGCCAAAAGAAAGCCGCCAGCATCAAGCCGCAGAGCAACGAAAAGCACGCGCTGAGCAATGCCCGCCAGTCGACGGCGACCAGCAGGATAAACAGCACGATCAACGGCGTGGCGATCAGCGCCGTGACGTTGTGCGTGAAGGTAAGCGCGGCGTAGGCCACGGCCAGACCGATCACGCCCCACGAACCGCGTTCCCGCGCCGCGCGCCACGCGCCGAGCAGCACGAGCGGCAGCAGCGCAAAGCAGGCGAACTCGGCGATGCCGTTGCGCACGTAAGCGTCGACCAGCAAATAGGGAGCAAGCACGTACGCGGCCGCGGCGGCCAAGGCGCCATCTTCGCCGAACATCGACGCGGCCAACAGATACATCGCCAGCGCCGCGAGAAGCCAAAATAGAAGGTAAGCCGCCTTGAGCGCCCACATACCGTCGAGCCCGGCCATGCGGAACAACTCGATCACGTAATAGGCGAGGGGCGCGTAGAAGTTGAAGATCGGGCTGCCGTAATGAAAATAGAAATCGGGCAGCCAGCGGGGAGCGAGGTCGCCGCCGCGCACTGCTTGATGAAACGCCTCGGCGCGCGACAAATCGACATACGCGCTGTGGCCGGCGACCTGGTACGGGCGCAAGATGGGGTGCACCGCAAAAAGCAGCACGGCCGCCAGCAAGATCAAGCGCAGCGTGCGCATCACGGTCCTCGCTGGGCGGCGCGGTTTTGGCGCAACGCGGGCAGAAACGCCGGATCGGTTTGCATCAACCGCCGCAAAGCGCTCCCGGCGCGCAACTTATCGCCCGCCAGAGAATAAGCCCGCGCGAGGTAGAATAGAATCCACGGGTCTTTGCGCGTGGCGTACGCGCGTTCATACTCCAGCGCTGCTTGCGAATAGTCCTCGCGCACCATGAAGTGATTGCCCCGCACCTGGTGCAGAATTCCCGGATCAGTGTGTCCCAAATGCGGGCCCAAGCCAAGATAGAACGCCGCGAGCAGCACGAAGCCGACCAACCCGGCCGAATACTCCGTTCGCGACGGCTTGTCTTCCGGCGCCAGACGAATAGTTAGCCAGAGCCCGACCAACAGCAACAAAGCCAGCGGCCAGACCAGAGGATCGGGCAAGCCAAACAAATTGCCCGGGCCGATCCCGCCCAGCAGCATCGGCGCGGCGAATTCCCACAACGGATTGACGACGCGATCAGGCATCTGTGGCTCAGCGAACAAACCGACGGAAACCAACAAACTGGAAAAGATCGCGGCGCTGAAATACAGACTGCGCAGCCACGGCCGCGCCCGTCCCACCAGCCAAGCGCCGGCCAAGATGAGCGGGCCGACGAGCGGCACGAGATGGCGTGGGCCAAGACCCGCGCCGCCGCCCGCCTCGAAGTGACCCGCGAACGCCAGCACCGGCAGCAGGAACATGCCGAACAGCAGCAGCCCTTCGCGCCTTTGTCGCGCGATCATCACGACCATGCCGATCAAACCGAACAACAGAAACGGGCTCCAGAAAAACAGCCCGCGCGCCGGTGAAATCAGCAGCAGGTAGAGGTTGTCGAGACGAGGCAACGCGATGCCGAACAAGCCGTGCGACATTTGTGCGTCATAGTATGTCGATTTGACCGCGGTGTATCCGATGTGCAGCGGGTTGCCGAATGCCGCCCAATTAAAACCGCCGATGATCAGGGCCGGCAAACCGACGCCGAGCGCCGCGAAGACAAGCACGCGAAGCACACGGCGTTCGAACGAAAGCAGATACAGACCGGCGCAGAGGCCGAGCAGCGCGGTCGGATATTCGAACGCGATCGATAGTCCGAAACATGCGCCGCTGGACGCGAGCATCCGCCAGTTGTCTCGCCGTTCGCGTAAAGCGACCAACTGCAAGATCCCGATCAAGACCAGACACGCGGCGTAGCCGTGGCCGTAGAGCATGGTGAAAAACGGCCAGGCGGTGTTTGACACGAGAAACGCCGCCGCGCTGACGAGCGCCAAACGTCCCGACACACCCCATGCGGGCAAACGCCGCCAAAGCAGGTATGCCGTGAGCAGCGCCAACACGGTCAACGAAAGCAAACGACAGACGTGGCGGGCCGTGTCGAAGTCCGAGGAGAAAAAACGGACCAGGGCGTAGACGGGCGTGAGCAGCAGACTGACGCCCGGCGCCTTATCCGTGTATGACGTGCCGCGATACACGGCGACGTCATTGGTGCGGGCGGCGTACGGCCCCAACTCACTCGTGCCGTTATCCACGATACGCACCGCGGTGGCGAAACGCGCAGTTTCATTGCTGCCGGCGTGCCGATTGGCCGGCAAGGCCAGCAACAACAGCAGCAGCAATGTCGTCGGCCAAGGCGGCAACGGCCGAGCGCGCGTGGTCATCACATCCTCCGAAGGGAACGGTACGGATTGTAGCACGCCATCGCGTTACTTGTGCGTACCGCGGCCCGCATGCGATGATTCGCTCATGTATACCTATCTGATTCCGTGGTGCAAGGCCGCGACCACGATTGCGCCGGTCGTTGGATTTGCGTGGCTTTGCGCCCGGTTGATCGTCAGCGAACCCGATGCGCCGGCTCGCCTCGTCGCCGGCCTTCTTTCTGCGTTCGGCCTGGTCGTCGCCGTGGGCGGACTGCTCGGTTGGATCGGTATCTTTTCCTATTCAGGCTACTTCGTCGGCTGTTGGATCGCGTTTGTCGTTCTGATTTTGGTCTATCGTCGCTTTCATCGCGTCGAGCAAGCCGTCGCCGATTTGCCTGCCGCGTCGTGGCCGGTCATTGCGCTGGGAATGATATCGCTGACGCTATTGGCCGGGTCGCTGGCGGCGCGGCTCGTTCAGCCGTCGGTATCGTACGACGAACTCACTTATCATCTGCATTTTCCGGTGCAATGGTTGAATGCCGCGCGAATCTATTTGATCGACACGCCGTTCGGCGACGCGGCGCCGGCTTACGCCCCCGCGCACGGCGAGTTGTGGCTGGCCTGGCTGATGGCGCCGTTCTTCGGTTCGGCCGGAGCGCTCGGCGATTTCAAATTGTGCGGCGTCGACGCGTTGGCCCGGGTCGGGCAGTTTCCATTCTTTGTGCTGGCGGCCGTTTCGTTGCTGGTGCTGGCGCGCGAATTGGGTGCGCGGTCATCGTCGATGTATCTGCCGGCCGTGTTGCTGCCCTTCTCGCCTTGGTTGATGCGACAGGCGGCGACGGCGGGCGTCGACTTGATGATGTCGGCCTGTCTGCTTGCCGCGCTGGCGACGGCTCTACGCTTTCGTCGAGACGGCCGCCGCGCCAACGCGGCTTTGTGCGGCGCGGCGTTGGGATTGGCGGTGGGCGCGAAGTTTGTCGCGTTGGTTTACTCAGCCGTTCTTTTGCCGGCGATTGGCAGTTGCCTTTTTTCGCGACGCGACGCAAAAGCCATTGGCCTGTGGTTGCTCGCGTTATGTGCGTTCGGACTGCCGTGGCTGTTGCGCAATCTCGTCGTAGCCGGCAATCCGCTGTTTCCGTCGCAGTTTTTGTTTTTCGACGGCGCATATTCGCGACAGGCGATGCTGGCCAGTCCGTTTCACGCGCCGAACGTCGCTGCGGCGCTTGCGGTGTCGGCGCAGGCCATCGGCTTCTGGCTGGCGCCGCTTGGCGTCGGCGGGGCGATTGCGGCGTTGGTGCTGGCCCGGCGACGCGCGTTGTGGCGCTTGGTCGCGTGGATCGTACCTATCGCGCTGCTGTGCCACTTCGTGTTGGTCCCCTATAGCTCACAAGATCGTTTCCTGATGTGGGTCGTCGCGTTGGCGTTGTTGCCGTTTGCTTTTTGGCCGGCTACACGACGGGGCCGGCTGCTCTTGCTGGTCCTCGTTCCGTCGTTGGCGTTGACGTTGTGGGGGCCGGGGAGAGGATTTCGCCTCGGCGAGCTTCCGGTTTCCGGCCGCGGCATGCTGTCACACGATGGATGGTGGATCGCGCTGATCATTTTCGCCGCGCTTACACTGGTCTGGATTCTTTCTCGGCGGGTGATGGCGCATCCGGCCGGCAAGTTAGTCGTTGTCTTCCTTGCGGGCTTGGTTCCCGCGGTCGCCCTGGCCGCTCCGCGCAGCGGTGTGTTTATCGAAACCGGATTGCACGCGATCACCGATTTGCCGTTCAAAGGCTACGTCGCGGTGTGGGAACGACACCCGGCCGTTGTCGCTTACGCGGGACGCAACGCGCCATACTATCTGGCGGGGCGCGATGGCCGAACGCGCGTCGTCTACATCAACACCGACGGTCGCGCCGCGATGCGCCTGCATGATTACGTGCGCGAACTGGCGCAAGCCGGCCAACTGGATCGAACCAAGGAAAAGGCGGATTGGCGCGGCGGTCATCCGGACTACGACCGCTGGCGTCTGGCGTTGCTCGCGAGCAAAGCGGAGCTTCTTTTTCTGGAGCCGCTGGGCCCGGCGGAGAAAAGCTATCTGCCGCATGACGCCGACGGCTACACGATCGAACGACAGTGGGCGAGGGGGCGTCCCGACGCGTTCAATCTGGTGGCCGCCGATGCCGACTTCGAGCTCTACGCCGTGCTCCGGCCATAAGTTGCAACTCCATCCTCTTCTGCGTATCATCCGCCGACCAAACAGCGTGTGAGTTGGCGCGAAGATGAAGCTCGGCCCGGTCATGTTGAATCGCAAGCTCGTCACCATTTTGCTGGCGGCGACGATTGTCTTGTACCTTTTAGACGGCCTGTTGAATTGGTGGGCCGGTTTTCATGGTGTGCGGTTTGCGGCGCACGCCTGCCTTGGGTTGACCTCGCTGGCGGCGCTGTTGCTGTGGGGCGAGTGGGCGGCCTACCTGACCGCTTTGCTCTACGTGCTTTGCTTCCCGCACGCCGGCTTCGGTTTCCTCGGGTTCGTCTGCCTCGTACCGCTGATGCTCGCCGCGCTGCATGGCGATCGTCGCCGCGCGATGTGGCTCGCCTGGCTGGCGGGTACATTGGCCAACGTCGGAAAATTGTATTGGATCGTCTACACCATTTCTTACTTCTCGCCGATTCCGTTCGCCGCCGCGGTGGTAATTCTACTTATGCTCACCGCCACCTTGGGGCTTTTCTGGGCCTTGTTTTTCGGCACGGTGCATTGGGCGGTGCGCCGGCGCGGAATGCCGCTGTGGTTGGTTTTTCCGGCGGGCTGGGTGTTCTGGGATTGGTTTCTCACCTGGTTCCTCGGCGGGTTTCCGTGGGACCTCCTCGGCTGCGCAGCGTTTCACGTGCCGCTGTTCAATCAGACGCTGGACCTCGTCGGCGAACACGGCCTTGGCTGGTTGCTGGCGTTCGGCAACGTCGCCTTTTACGAGTTGTGGCTGTTCGCGCGCAAACGCCGGACCTTTCCGCTCGCGCAAACTTCCGTGCTCGGCGTGCTGATTGTCGCGAGCCTGATTTACGGCTTTGTACGCGGCGGCCAGATCGAGCGGCTGATGCAGGCCGGCAAGGTCGTTCGCGTCGGCATGGCGCAGGGCAACATCGATCAAAGCGTCAAGTGGAAACCCGAATTCCGCGAAAAAGTCTTGGAGGACTACGCGCGCCTGGCGAATCAAATCGCGCAGCAGGGCGTGGACCTGATCATCTTTCCCGAAACGGCGATCCCACGCCGGCAACTTCGCTGGCGGGAAGTGCATCCGGAAATCTTCCGCTACGCGCGCGAGAACAAGAGTTGGTTCCTTACCGGCGTGGCGAGTGCGCAGCACCTCGAGATCCCGGACGAGTCGGGCGTCGACATCAGTATGCGCAACAGCGCCGTCTTGATCTCGCCGGCGGGGGAAGCCGTTTCCTGGTACGACAAAAACCGCCTGGTGCCGTTCGGCGAATACATTCCGAAAAAGCATTGGCTGGAAAAGATCGCGTCGGCGTTCGGCATCGACGAAATCAAAGGTACGTTGAATTTCGAACCGAGCGGCGAGTACCACCTGATGAACTATCCCGGCGCGCCGTTCTCGGTGTTTATTTGCTACGAGGCGGTGTACCCCGAC
>PMZC01000270.1:531-11627 GCA_003170555.1 Deltaproteobacteria bacterium | reverse complement strand
AGCGACATCCCCTCGTTCCCCTACGCAATTCTCTGGGGCGAACGCGTCGTCCGCTCGGTGGCGAATCTCACGCGTCGCGACGGCGAAGAATTCCTCGCGCTCGCGCCGACCGTGCCGGTCCGCACCGAAGTGACGGTCTACCCGCTCGAACGCGTCAACGACGCCCTCGACGATCTGCGCCACGGCCGCTTCACCGGCGCCGCGGTGATTGAGGTAAGCACGGACGGGTGACGGGCGTTGAATCGTTTTTACGGCGTGATCACGCGCACCAGAAACGACTTCGGCGCCGGATCGCCGCCGTAACCCAGCGCAATCGGATCGACCGTGCGCGGCGCGGTCAGCTCGATCACCTCATCCGGCCGCGCGTCGAACGCGATGATTCGTTGATCGGTGATTTCGAGCTCGCTTGGCGGCCGATTCCCGATGGTCACCGCCAGCTTCGTCACGCCTTGCGCGGCGAACGGCGCGACGATCTCCAACCTCGCCCCACGCGCCAACATGAGGCGCGCCGTCGCGCCGATCCACCAATAGCCGTGCGGGTCGCGCGGCGAGGCGACCTCGACCCAGCGAAACGGCTCGTCCGGCGCGAGCGGCGGCGGCATGCAGTCGTCGGCGTCGGGCCGTCGCTCCAACACGACAAGTGAGCCGTTGGTGTACGCCTGACACAATTGCTGGCCGCGGGCGTTGCCGTAACGGTTCGCCCACGTGACATTCAGAATAAAATGTGTCGGTAGAACAACCGGCCACATCGCGTCCATATGATTGCGCATATCAAAGAGCCACGTTGAGTAGGGATCGTAGTTCACGTCGGCGAATCGGTAGTCGGCCCACCATTGCGCCTGCGCGCCGTCGCCGAAGATTCGCGCTTCGCACGACACGGTTGAATTCATGAAGCGCCAGAGCGACCATTCGTCGTTGTAAGCGAAGCGTTCGCGAATCTGATCGCGGGTCGCGCGGCCGGCGAGCAGCGAGCCGTACACCTTCGGCGTGAACCCCGCGCCGGGCCATTGCGCATGGACAAGCGGCGCCCAGCCGGTCAGCGCCAGCAGCGCGACGGCCGCCGGCAGCCAACGCCACGCGCGCTTCTTCGCCGCTTCAACCACCGGCGCGGCGGCGAGAACTGCGACGTACGGAAACAGCGGGGCGAGATACCGCACCTGCTGGCTGGTGAAGAACCACACGAGCAGCGTCAGGCCGGCGATCGGCGTCAGCAGCGCGAGCAGCGGCCAGCGGCGCACGCGGAAGAGGCCGAACGTCGCGAGCGGCAAGAGCAGCCAGCCAATCGCCAGATCGCCGAAGCGCTCGGGCGCGAACGTCAACCGCCAGCCGATCAGCGCTAGATCGCGCCAGCCGCGCCCAAGGCCGTACATTGCGCGTACGCCCACGAAAATGCGACTTAGCGGGAAGCGATAGTGCCGTAGGCCCAGCGAATAGACAGGAAAAAACGGGTCGCCGGTTCGTGAGTACGCACGGATCGCCCACGGCGCGTAGATCGCCAACGCGACCGCACCGAAGAGAATCGCGTAGCGCCACGAAGCGCTGAGCCGCGCCTTCTTTTGCCGCGCCAGCCGCAACCAGAACGCGCACACCACGGCGGCGAAAAGCGGAATGAAGAGCAGGTTCCAGATTTTGGTCGAGGCGCATAGGCCAAGGAAAATCGCTGACGCCGCCAGATCGCCGCGCTTGCCTTCGCGCAGATGATCGTCGAGCCGCAGCACCGCGAGCACGAAGAAGAGCAGACCGAAGCCCTCGGTGTTCGCGGTCTGCGCGGTCCAGGCGATCATCGGCACGCCCGCAAAAATCGTCGCGGCCAGTATGCCGGCGCCCCGGCCGGCGACGCGCGCGCCGAGCAGCGCGGTGGCCAGCGCCGCGAGCAGCATCGCGAACCAATGCAGCACGCGCGCCGCCTCGGGCCGTCCGGCCAGCGCCAGCCACGCGAAGTTCGCCTCGGCCAGCAGCGGGTAGCCGGTCGGATAATTATGCACGTTGAACGGATCGCTTCCCGTGCGCGCCCAATCGACCGCCGCGGGCAGATGATAGCTCAACGCATCGGGTTCGAGCTCCGGTCCCAGCGCGGCGAGCAGACCGGTGACGAACAAAATCAGCATCACCGCCACGCCGACGATTTCCAGCGCGCCACGCGGGACGAGCGTCGCCGACACCATTCGAAGCTTGGTCAGATAGATCAGAACGGTAATCAAAAAGAAGATGAGGACGAGCATCAACGGCCAATGAAACAGACCCAACGCGCCGGCGGCCACCGTCAGCATGCCCAGCAGGCCGAACCCGATCGCGAACTGCTCGACCAACAGCCGGACATCAAGCTTGCGGCCGCGCCACACGAGCCGGCCCGCGCCCAATGCCGCGAGGGCAAAGCAGGCCGCGATGAACGCGCCGTCGACGCCGGCTTCGCGCAGCCAGGTCATGCGTCGGGTTCCTCGACGGTGACCAGTTGCCACACCGCTTCATCACTCCGCGCATAATCGAGGTACAGATTGAGCCGCCGCCCGTCGGTGGTGCGCACCTGAAAATGTTTGCGGTGGCGTCGCGTGCGCCACGACTGCGCGCTCACCGGCGTCGCGCCGTGGCCGGTGTCGAACCACGTGCGCTCGATCTCGGCGATCTCCCAGCGCTGACCCTGGTGGATGACGACGGTCGGCTCGCTCGAGTCGCCGGTCGTTTCCACGCGTACGCGCCGGCCGATGAACTTGCGCATCGTCGGTGTCCGAAATGGTTGGAATCTCCATCGAGGGTAACGAAGATTTACGCGAAGCGCCAGTCGCGCCGGAGCTATCGCTACGAATGATCGAGGGGTGCTAGTTCACCGTGCGGTTGGTTGCGACGGGCCGCGTGACTTTCGAGAACTTGACGCCGATGCGGTGCTGGGAATAGCTCGGATTAGGCAAGGTCGAGTGCACGACGATGCCTTCCGCCGAAACGTAGCCGCCCACGCGCGGGTGCGTGAAACGCAATTGAATCGTCGTGCCGACCGGCGGCTCAAACGGACAGGATATCGCCATGCCGCTCGCGGAGATGTCGTACGAACTTTGCAGATGCAGGTGATCTTCCACAGTGAATAGAACGGGAGTAGCAATTCGCATGCGCTCTTCCCCGCGCCGCTCTTGCTGGTCCTGCTGACTCACGCTTCTCTTTCCTGCAAGGCTTCTATTCATATTTGGGGTAGTATTATCCGCATTTTCGTCCCGGATGCAAGAAAAAAGTTCGTAAGCAGGTAAAAACGTGGATTTATTGTAAANNGGTGTGCATGAGCCTTTATTTCCGCCGCGCCGTTAGTCTGGCGACCGCGATTCCGACATACCCACATACCATGATCAGAATGAACCCCAGGAAACCACCGACCGCAAAGGCGGGTTTGCCCGTGTTGTTATAATAAGCGTACACAGCGATAATCATGGCCGCCATCGCCGGAACGGCTCTGGCCCACGTGATCGTGCCGTTACGGCGGAAGGAAATCAAGTAAACCAAGCAAGAAGCCAACGACCAAGGGAGCGCTTTGAAATAAGGCCCATGCAGCAAGAAGTATTCTATTTGCCAGCGCATCCCCGGAGATGGAAGCCCCAAATCAGCCGATAATCCAGCACCGTAGAAAAAAGGAACCGCAATCAAACCGCCAACGATGAAAACGCCCAACATGAACGGCAGGTAGTCCGTCTCGCTGAATAACGCCCCTTTGACGCCGGCGCCTCGCTTGGTCACGCCCTTGATCGTGCGCGACTGGCCGTTCGGTGTGCTCACCTTGCCGGTCGTGAAATCGTAACCGCAGTCGCATGTCGAGGCGCCCGACTGGATGAACATGCCGCAACTCGGGCACTTCACGTAGTTCACATTCTGCTCCGGATCGGCGTATTCGGTTGCGGGTCGAGATGTATACCGGTTTATAACCCGCGTCAATCGCCGGGCCGCAAACCGGATGTACGAACGAACGGCGTCGCAGATGGCGCACCCCAGCGACTTATTGCACCGTGCGGTAGCCGATCAGTTGGTAGATGAAGTTGGCGGTGATGGTGAGCTCGGGGTCCGGCCATTCGGCGGGCATCGGGTTGAAGTGGGCGTCGTTGACCGCCTTCACCGCGTAGCGGTCGAGCAAGGGGAAGCCGCTGGTGCGGACCACCTGGACGTCCTTCACCTGGCCCGAATGCAGCACGGTGAAACGCAGGGTCGCCACGCCCTGCTGGCCGCCTCGCTGCGCCTCTTCCGGGTAGAGCCAGGCCATTTCGATTTTTTCTTTCATGTGCGCGAAGTACGACATGTAGCGGTACTCGCGCGTGGAGATCGACAGCGAGCGTCCGCCTTCGCCGACGTTGGGGTTGAACTGGTCGGCGCCGCCCTCGCCGCCGCCGCCTTCGGGCTCGGGCATGCCCGCGCGCGCGAGCATTTGATCGACGCTGCGCCCCTGCCGGCCCGATGCTTGTCCCCCGCCTTCGCGATTATCGCGCTGCCGCGGTTCGCCGACGCCTTCGCCGACCTGCGGAATCGGCGGCAGCGGACGCGAGCCCTGGCCGCCAGTTTGCCCGCCGCGTTGTTGGGCCGCGCTCGAACCCGGCCCGTGCGACTGCCCGCGCGGCCCGGTGAGCCGCTGGATTTCCTCGAGCCGCTGATCGGAGCGATGCGAGCTGCGCCCGGCGTCGTTATTCTGGAACCCGTACGCATCCGGGTGTGCGGGCGATTGCTGGTTGGCCGGAACGTGGCGGAAGTCGAGACGGTGCGGCTCTTCCTGGTCGGCCTGCTGCTGCAAGGCGCGCATCTTCGCCGCGTCGAAGTTGGCCAGGTCGATGTCCATGCTCTTCGGCGGCGTCGGCAGCGCGGTCGAAAATGAGAAGCGCATAAAGAGCACGATCAGCACGATGTGCAGCAATACGGAGAGCACGGCGGCTAGACCGATGATCCACCGCTCCTTGTACCGCCGCATCTGATCGCGCCAGCTTTCGGGCATAACCCCCTCTTCCGGGCGCAAAATACCCCTGAGTTTTCTAACCTAACCATTGAGACACCGCAACCTGCCATGGAATTAGAAAGCACTCCGGCTCGGCGGGTTCCACCCTAATGACTCCTGCGCCGGAAAAACTACTTGACTTGGTCCTTTCACTTATGGTGTATTTTCCATCGGGCAACTCATCGCCGTACCAACAACGCACTAGGAAACTACGCCACACCTCCCGCCTGATTGGCAGGCGGGAGTGGTGGTTCTTTGGGAAGGAGATCGAGAAATGGAAGACGTCGATTCAAAGGGTCTGTTTCTGAAGTTGTGTGAAGAGAAAAATAAAGCCGACAAAGTCGACCTGTACCTGCTTTTACATTGGGGTTCGAAGGTAAAGCCGCCGGGGCCTGTTCACGTCTGGTTCAACGGTTGGCCGGCCGGAGGCCACGAACTCGACCAAAAGGAAGAGTACTGCTTCGTTCATGTCAGCCCATACCGATTTGTTGGCGCCACCTACTTCTGGAGATGGGACGTGTTTTTTGGTCGTAAGGACTCGGACTTGAAGGTCTATGTCCGGCAGGACGACCAGGCGCCAACGGCTATCGCACAAACGCAAAACGGGAGCGAAACCAAACCGGTATCCGGCGAGTGTTCAGTGACCGTATCCAAGACGACCAACTAGCCCGGCATGTTCGGAAACCGCAAACAAAAAGAGGAATAGGGGAATGAAGCCAATATTTGTAGGACTTGCGATCGTCATGTCGATCGCGGGCGTGCTTTTCGGCGCCGGCGTTGTCGGCGCCCAAGACTTTCCCGTCTCTCCTTATCCCGTTGTGCGCGACGACGAGTTTGTCACCAATAGCATCTTGTCGAGCATGTCTGCCTATGATCGAAGCGCAACGGCCGTTGATCCTGCGGCGTCGATGGTTTCCGCCGCTGAGTTGTCGCGCCCCAGCACCGTCGACAGATTCGCTTTGGCCGCGAGCGTGACGGACGCCGGTTCGTTCGCCAACCTCACCTTTTCGCCGGGCGTATTCGCCAGTCAACCGGCGTGGTGGCTCGACGGTCTGCAGTTACTTCTCACCGTGCCTTCCGACGGTCTGACCGCCGTCATGGCGATCAAGTTCAATTACTCGTTGCGCGACCCGCGCAACGCCACCAAATTGCTGGACAAGATTAGCGGGGAGATCGAAAAGCGTTACAACCAAGAGTGTGCAGGTTCGTGGACGGAGAACGATGAAGCCAAAATGCGCGCCGAACTGGTGTACCCAGAGTGTGCCAGATGGTTGGATAACGAATTCAAGACCAACGAAGGCGGCTACCTAGCAAGGCATGCCTTTGCTCTTGAGTGCGCGAGTCAGGCGGAATTGGCCTATCATGCGACACTGATCGACGACAGCGATGACCCGGCGACAGCGCACACCGACGCTCTTCTCGACGCGCTACAGGTCTTCTCAGAGCATTACCTCAAGATCGAGCAGATCAAGCCGAGCGGAGATGCTATCAGGTTATTATTCAATGATGTCAATCCGATTGTCGTCGCGGTCAGGAACAAGCATTTCAGCGATTGCTACGAAAAAGTGGTGCGCGACGTTGCGATCACCAAATACCTGCCCGCCCTCGAAAAGCGTTCCGCGTTTTCGTTGGCCGTTTCGGCCACCTACAATCAAGACAGCGCCATAACCCAGACACAGGGCATTCTCGCGGCGGATGTTCGCACGGGCGCCGGCAGCGGCGTCTTCGCGCTGACGATCAATACCCGCTACACCTTCGTCTCGTTGCGAACGGGACAGGGTTTGGATGGGGTGAGTCCCTACAATCAAGTCGGCGGTATTGGCTTGGGCATCGCTTGCCGTCACCATCTTCCCGGAGATGATCCCAGCCGTGGCCTGGAACTTGGTTTCGAAGGGCTGTACCAGTTTTGCGCCGCCGGGGAATGCGCGAAGTCCGATGTTCTTGCCGGCTATCAATACAAACCGCATCTCGGATTCGGACCGTATCTCGCATGGTATCTGACGAAAGAGGTTAGCGGGCAAGTCAGCTTCAAGTGGAAAGCGGTCGATGGTCGGTTCCAAGACGCCATCGCCGGTCTGACCATTGGCTATTCGTTCGACACGTACAAGCCGAGGAAGATCGATTAGCGGTCAGCCGAGACCGGCATCGGGCCTTACCCGATGATCATCTTCTCGACTTCGAGCCCGCCGCTTTTAAAGCGGGCGAGGCCGTAGGGCGCGATGTCGGGGTGGAGCTTTCCGGCGACAAGGTGCTCGGCGATCATTTCGCTGAGCGCGGGCGCGAACATGAAGCCGTGGCCCATCAGGCCGTGGTACTGGTAGAAATTCGACGGGCGGTCGACGAAGCCGACGATGGGGTTCGTGTCCGGCGTGAGGTCGTAGAAGCCGCCCCACTGGCGCAGCATTTTTACGCCGGCGAGGCGGGGGATCAGGCGAATCATCAGGCGGCTGATCTTCTGCGCGAAGGCGAAGGTGTGGTCGTAGTCGGTCGCCGGGCCTTTCTCGAGACCGACGCACGCGTAGATTTCGCCGCGCATGGTCTGGGCGAGATACATGCCGCTGTCCATCGGGATAAGGCACGCGCCCAAAAACGGATGCAGCGGTTCGGTGACGATCGCCTCGTGCTTCTCGGCGCAGTTGGGCAGCTCGACGCCGCACATCCGCCCGATGTTCGGCGACCACACGGCCGCGCCGTTGATCACAAGATCGGCCGCGAACCGGCCGCGGTTGGTGACGACCTGCGTGATCTTTTCGCCGGCGACTTCCAGGCCGATCACCTCATGGAACGGCAGCACCTGCACGCCGAGCCGGCGGCACGCCTTCGCGTAACCCCACACCATCGCGAACGGAAAGCAGACGCCGTCTTTTTGGTGGAAGGCGCCGACCACGACGCCGTCGGTGTTGATCGTCGGCGCCTTCGCCTTGATTTGCGCGGGCGACAGCAATTCCGAGTCGACGCCGTTTTCTTTTTGCAGGCGGTGGTTCTGCTCGAACATCGCGGCCTGCTCGTCGGTGTAGGCGAGGAATAGATATCCTTCCTGCCGGAACCAGTTGTTGAAGCCGGTGTCGGCGGGGAAGCTGGCGAACAGCTCGGTCGAACGTTTCATGATGCGGATGTTGTCGGCGGTCGACCACTGGCTGCGCACGCCACCGCCGCAGCGCGCCGACGCACCGGCGTTGAGGTGGTCGCGATCGAGCACGGTGAGGTCGGTCCAGCCGCGGCGCGCGAGGTTCCAGGCGAGGCTCAGGCCGACGATGCCGCCGCCGATAATGATCGTCTTCGGCCCGGCCATCACGCGCGCTCCTTCTCGGCGGCGAAGGCGGCGAGCGGCGCCCCGGCGAGCGGCGCGCGGCTGACCATCGGCTTGATCTCGTCGGGCGCCACGCCGCGTTCGAGCAGCACGCGGGCCAACAGCGCGAGGCACATCTTGCCCTGGCACGCGCCGGTGCCGAGCGCGAGGTAGCGCTTGATCGATTCGACGTCGCGGTAGCCCAGCGCCAGCGCCTCTTCGACTTCGACCAGCGTGATGTCCTCGCAGCGGCAGATGATCGTCTTGCGCGGCATGGTCACGGCTCCGGCGTATGGCCGCGGGCGGCCGGTCGTGGGTCGTTGGCGCGCAAATCGAACGCGGCGGCGACGCCGGCGTCCCAGCCGTGGCTCACCGCGCGGGCCGGCGAGCAGGGGCCGAGCATTTCGCCGGTGACGAAGACGTCGCCGGTTCGCGTGCGGCCCACGGCGTCGGCTTGCGAGACGAAGCCGTGCTGCCCGTCGACGAACTTCACCTCCGCCCCGGCCTGCGCGGCCAGTTCCCAACTCGGCGCGCCGGGTGCGCTGACCGCGACCAGATCGCAGCGCGCGTCGACGTGTTCGCCGCCGCCGACCGGTTCGAGCCGCAGACCTTTCAGGTGGAAGTCGCCGATCGCCTGCGTCACGCGATGGCCGAGAAAAATCGGCACGCCGCGGCTTTGAATGCGTTCGGCGCGGTCGGGGTCGCCGTCGATTTTCGTGCTTTCCGTGACCAGGCCGAGCACGCGCACGCCGATTTCGGGCAACCGTTCGGCCAGCGAAAGCGCGGCGTCGTCGGCGCCGATGATGGTGCACGCCACCGCCGGACAGATGCCCCAGCGATTGGTCAGCTTCATCAGCCCGCGCGCGCTGAAAAGATTGGGCAGGTCGTTGTTCGCGAACAGCGGCGGCTGGTCGTACGCGCCGGTCGCCAGCACGACGCGTTTCGCGCGGACCAGCACGAGCCCGCCTTCGTGGTGCAGCGCCCAGAAGCCTTCGCGGTACCGGCCAATACACTCGGCGCCGAGCAGCGTTTCGACGCCCGCCTGTTCGAGTCGCGTGTGCTGCGCGGCGATCCAGGCCGGGCCATCGGCGGCGCCCAGCAGCGGCTCCGGCCAACCGACCAAATGGCCGCCGAGTTCCGGGGCGTCGTCGACCAGCACCGCCTTCGCTCCACCCTCGACCGCGCCAAGCGCCGCAGAGATTCCCGCCGGGCCGGCGCCGATCACCAGCACTTCGACTTCTCGTTCGCGCAGCGGCGGCGCGGAAAGCGGCTGGTCGGGCAGATCGCCCGCCCCGGAAAACATCCGCACGCTTTTTTGCAGCAGCTTGTTCAGCGCGAGCGGCCGCGTGAACATTTCCTGGTAATGCAACGTCCGCGGAAAAACGAAGTCCAGCGTGTGCAGCAGATCGTCGGTCGCCTGCGGAATCGCGTTTTCGCGCCGCACCTTCATCCCGTCGCGGCACGGCACGCGGCAGGTGCGCACGCTCGGCAGGCCGTCGACGCGCGCCAGGCAACTCATGCAGCGCCCGCCCAGGCAGAACAACCCGCGCGGCCGATGGAACTTCATCGAACGCGACGCGACGCGCACGCCCCACGCATAAAGCGCGACCGCCACCGGCTCCTTGCTGAATGCGCGCAACGGGTGGCCTTCGAAATCGATGGTGATTTCGCGCCCGCGATCGAATTCGCGTTCGTGGTGGGTGTAGATGCGATGATCGCGAAACCGTTGCAACGTCATGCCCTCGGTAGGGGCAGGCCTTGTGTCTGCCCCTGAATCTATCGTAGGGGCGAGGCGTTGCCTCGCCCTGGGCGACCCACCGGGTCGCCCCTACCCGTTGATGACACGGGGCTCCACGCTAATACCAAAATCAAAATCGTTCTGCTACCGACTTGGCTTGCAGGAACAAGCCGAGATAGTCGCGCCCGCCGGCCTTCGAGTCGGTGCCGCTCATGTTGAAGCCGCCGAAGGGCTGCACGCCGACCAGCGCGCCGGTGATCTTGCGGTTGAGGTACAAATTGCCGACGTGGAACTCGCGGCGCGCGCGTTCGAGGTGTGCGCAGTCGCGCGAGAACACGCCGCCGGTCAGGCCGTAATTCGTGGCGTTGGCGTAGCGCAGCGCGGCGTCGAAATCCTTCGCCTTGAGCAGCGCGAGCACCGGCCCGAAAATCTCTTCCTGGTCGATGCGCGAGCCGAACTTCACGCCTTCGATCACCGTCGGTTCGAGAAAGTAACCGCCGTCGAGACGTAGTCGATTGCCGCCGGCGATGACACGCCCCTCGCGCCGACCGATCTTGATGTAGCGCAGGCATTTAGCGAGCGACGCGCGGCTCGCTGCCGGGCCCAGCCAGTTCGCCGGATCGGCGGTCGGCCCGACTTTGATCTTCGCGATGCGGTCGAGCAGCTTGCGGCGGAACCGGTCGTACACCGACGCGACCACGATGCAGCGCGAGCACGCCGAGCACTTCTGGCCCTGAAAGCCGTACGCCGAAACCGCGACCTGATCGGCGGCCCAAGCGAGATCGGCCGTCTCGTCGACGATGGCCGTGTCCTTGCCGCCCATCTCGGCGATCACGCGCTTGATCCATTGCTGGCCGGGCGCGAGTCGGCTCGCCTTCTCGACGATGCCCAGGCCCACTTCCATCGAGCCGGTGAAACAGATCATGCGCGTGCGCGGGTTCGTCACCAACTCTTCGCCGCACGTGGCGCCGGCGCCGGGCACGAAGTTGAGCACGCCCGGCGGCAGGCCCGCCTGGTAAAGCACCTCGGCCGCTTTCCAGCCGATGAGCGGCGTATCCGACGCGGGCTTGAGACAGACTGTGTTGCCGGTGACGAGCGCGGCGGCGGTCATGCCG
>PMZC01000270.1:0-464 GCA_003170555.1 Deltaproteobacteria bacterium | reverse complement strand
CGGCTTCGACCCAGTTCTTGCCGATCTCCAGCACCATCACCGCCGAGAACTCGTGCTTGCGCGCGCGCATCAACGCCGCGGCCTTGAGCAGCACCGCCGCGCGCCGCGCCGCCGGTTCGCGCGACCACGCCGCGAACGCCTGGTCCGCCGCCGCGATGGCGAGTTGCGCTTCCTTTTTCCCCGCCTTGGCGAAGGTCGCCAGCACCTGCTTCGGTTTCGCCGGATTGGTGGTGACGAACGTCTCCCGGCTCAGCACTTTTTTGCCGCCGATGACCAGCGGAATCACCTTGGCCTTCGCCGCCTCGGCTTGGATCTTCGTCAGCGCGGCTTCAAACGCTGTTTTGTTTCCGGGTTTGCTGAAATCGGTAAGCGGTTCGTTGCGGAACGGTCCCGGCATCTGCAATTCCTTTCTCAGCGTTCGATGGCGCTAACCGCCATCATCTGACCCCCCTCCATCTCCCCCC
>PMZC01000203.1 GCA_003170555.1 Deltaproteobacteria bacterium | reverse complement strand
TCACCAACGGCGGCTTCTGCCAGATCGATGACGACAAGGTCGTACTGCTGACCGAGGTTTGCGAAGCGGCGCACGAGATCGACGTCGAACGCGCGCAGGCGGCGAAGAAACGCGCCGAGGAGCGCATCAAGGAAGCGCCGAAGGACCCGAACATCGACCAGCTTCGCGCCGAGGCCGCGCTGCGCCGCGCGCTGTACCGNNCGGCTCGATCTCGCCGAGCTGATCAGAACCACGCCGAGTCAGCACAAGCATTAGCTGCAATCGGGTTCCGGGCGCCGGGTCTCGGGTTCCGGGCGCCGGGTTTCTTGCTTGCCCTCGCCGATTTTGTTATTCTTTATTCCACGGCAGCATGGTTGCTCACGGGAGGGCCGGGTAATGAATTGTCACAAGCGATATTTGGCGTGCGCACTCACGGCTTTCGTTTGTCTGGTCGCCCTATCGTCTGCGTGCGGCGGCGGCGGAAATGACGACNNACGACGACGCCACGGACGACGACGCCGTGCTCGATGACGATTCGATCGACGAGGATGGCGCGCCCGTCGGTCTGCTGGTGATCGGCCAGGACGGCGAAGGCTGGGCCAGTTGGCGCAAACAGCCCGACGGATGGCTGCGCGAGGAAATGCCACTGTCCGACGCGCCGGCTGACGAAGTATTTCTCGGCCCGTCGTTTTTCCTGAACGGCGAAAAAGGCTGGACCGCGTGGAACGAATGGAGCGTCCAGCAAACCTGGGGCTATGAACTGCTGGCTTACGATGCGCAATCCGGCTGGGCTCGCGACACTTACCACCAGCCGCCCGACATCTTGCCGCCGAATCTCAATTTCATCTTCGCGCCCGACGAGAACAACCTGTGGATCATTGATAATGTGTGGATGCTTTTCTATCTCGACTCTTACTACCTGGGGCGCTATGTGGGCGACGCGCCGCACCAGGAACTGTCGACGCTGGCGGTCAGTTGGCTGGCGATGTTCTTTCCCGACGCTGACTCAGGTCTGGTTTCGGCCTCGTTCGGGGGCGTAGGGTTGTTGGCTCGTTGGGATAGCGGGGCGTGGAGCAGCGAGCCAATCCCGGCGAGTTATCGCGCGGGCGTGCTCAATTGGATGTGGCTGGAAGACGCACAGCACGGCTGGTTCGTCTGGGAGCTCGAGTCCGACTTCCACCGCAAGCTGTTGCGCTTCGATAACGGCGAATGGAGCGAAGTCACGCCGCCGCCCGGTTGCGAAGACAGTGACCCGTGGCGCGTGTTCGGCGCCGCGGATTACGCCGTCACGCTCGACCGGCCCAGCCCCGACGATCGGTTCTGGGAGTATCGCGACGGAAGTTGGTCCTGTCGCCGCCTCACCGGCGCGGGGTCGGCCGCGCAGCAGGAAACCGCGCTGGTGCGCCGCGACGGCCGCGTGTTCGTGCTCACCAGCGACCAGACGCAATTGACTTCCGCCTTGTTCGAGGTCGCCGGCGATGCGGTGCGCCGACTCGGGTTGCCGCCGGGAGTTCGGGTCTACGCCCTGCACGATCTCGGCGCCGAGGCGCCGCGCTTCAGCATAACGGAATAGCGTAGACGAACCGACGAGACGGGAAGAGAAGCTCATGCCAACCCGAAATGTTTTGCTTCTGTTTTTGTGCGGTCTCGTGGCGGTGGTCGGCTTGGCCTGCGGCTCCGGCGGCGGCGGCGACGACGACCACGCCGCGGACGATGATGTCTCCGACGACGATGTCGACGACGATCTGGACGACGACCTGACGCCCGACGATGACGCCGACGACGACAACGACGACGATGTGGATGATGACCTCGACGATGATCTCGACGATGACGCCGACGATGTCTCCGACGACGATGTCGACGACGATCTCGATGACGACGCGGATGACGACACCACGCCCGATGATGACTCCATGCCGGACGACGATGTCGAATCGAACGCGTTGCTCCTGATGGGCGCGGACGCCAGCGGTCCGGCCAGTTGGCAGCAGACGACCGAGGGTTGGGTGCGGCGAGATTTTCCACCGCCCGTCACCCAAGGTTTTATTTTCGATCTCGGTCCGTCGTTCTTCGTCGACGGTGAGAAAGGTTGGACGACCTGGAACGTCTGGGGCGACGCGGTCACCAACGGTCATGACTGGCTGGTCTACGACCTCGAAAACGGCTGGCAATACGACACGGGTCATTGGCGCGCCGGAGCCGGCACGGTGGTTGAGTTGCTCTTTGCCGCCGACGCCGATCATCTGTGGGCGACCTCGTATTACGACATGTTCGGTTTCGGCTCGGAACATCTGTGGAAGTACATCGGCCCAATCCCCGTACCCCAGCTCACGACGTTGAGCAATCCGCAGTTCACCGCGATGTTCTTCCCCAACGCGAACTCGGGCCTGGTATCCGGTTACATCGGCAGCGCAGGTTTTCTCTATCGCTACGACGGCCCCGGCTGGACTGAGCTCGCCATGCCCGCGGGTTACGAGAGCGGGTCGTTCGATTGGCTGTGGCTGGCGGACGTGCGAAACGGCTGGGGCGTCTGGGAGGCGTACGCCGGCGGGCGGCATCTGATGGCGTTGGCCGACGGCGTGTGGTCGGAAGTGACGCCGCCGGCCGATTGCGCGGATTACCGGCCGACGCAGGTTTTCGGCGCGGCCGATTACGCCATCACCGTCGACCGCTCGGGGCCGGACCATCGCTTTCTCGAATTCCGCGAAGGCGTCTGGACCTGCCGCAACGTCGGCGGCGAACTGTACGGCGCCACCATCCGGCACGCGTTGGTGCTGCGCGACGGCACGGAGGTCCTCGCCGCGGCGACCGCGCCGGGCGATGCCCCGTTATTGTTTTTGGTGACGCTCGACTCGGTGACGCCGATTGAATTGCCGGCGGAGATCAGCTCGATCAACGGCGTGCACGCGCTCAGCCCGAACGCGCCGGAGTTCAGCGCGTTGGTTGAGCCGTGAGGGGAAGAGCAGGTCTGAGGTTTGAGGCCTGCGGGGCGGCGAAAAGTCGGAGTTGGACCCAGCCGCTGATTGTCATCGCACCTCGTTCTGCAATCCGCAATTCGCAATTCGCAATCCACAAT
>PMZC01000342.1 GCA_003170555.1 Deltaproteobacteria bacterium | reverse complement strand
TTACGACGGTTTCTCATGGTCGGCAATGAACAGCGGGACGACGGGGTGGGTAACGGGCGTCTGGGGAAACTCCGCATCGGACGTGTTCGCCGTGGGTTCGGAATGCGACGCCGATGGACGTGTTATCGGCCGTTTGATCCTACGCTATGATGGTTCTTCGTGGTCCACGATCGCGCACGGGACGACCGAGGAGTTGCTCAATGTTTGGGGATTCACCGCCGCAGACGTGTTTGCTGTTGGATGGGACTGGAATACGGGCGGGGGCGAGGTCTTGCACTATAACGGTTCGGAATGGTCGGTGGTGGCGGTATCGAGCGGGCCCTGGGGCGCGCTGTGCGGCGTTTGGGGAAGTTCCGCCACGGACATGTTCGCCGTAGGCGACGCGGGAACGATTCTTCATTACGGCAAATAGCCGTGCGTCGATTTTAGGCAGTCCGAGTTATCAGAAGTAATACCGAATCCCAAACGTGGTGAAGCCGCCGCCGAAGGTGCCGAACTGGCGGTACTCGTCGAAGTCGAGATACTGCAAGCCGAACTCGAGATCGAAGCCGAGGTTGGGAAAGTCGCGGAAGAAGAACTCGGCGCCGACGAAGCCCATGAAGCTGAAGCCGGTCTTGGTGTGGGAGTCGTGCCCGTTGTCGGTGTGGACCGGCAGGATCGCCAGCCCGCCGCCGGTGTATAGGTTCATCTGCTTTTCGTAGACGAGGTTGTAAATGAACTTCCCACCCAGCGTCAGCCCCCAGCCGCCGGTGTTCTGGAAATCGGAATAGAGGAAGCCGAGCACGCCCTCGATCGCGATGTCGCGCGTGGCCCAGTACTTCACCGAAATGCCCTGATTCGTCAGGTAGGCGTTGGTCAGCATCTTGCTGTCACTGCCGATGATGCCGTAGGAAAGCTGGTTGTTGAAGCCGACGCCGATGCGGTTGGTCAGGTCGACGGCCAGCGCCGTACCGGCGAGCAGCAGGAACAGGACAACGGTCAAGCCGAAAATTCTTGCCGTTTTCATGATCAATCTCCTTGCCGTTCGTTACTAAATGTTGACGCCGTTTGGATAACCGACCACAACATATAGTGGCGCCGCGGTTGATGTCAAGTATTGAAATCGCGGATTACGGCGTCGTGAGATAGACGAGCAGGGCCACGTCGAGCACGGTCACGATCGCCGCGGTCGTCCAAAGCGTGATCTTGGTCGTGAGCGTGTTCTTGTAAGAGCCCATCACTTTGGCGGACGAGGTCAGCAGAATGAGCACGGCGATGGTCGCCGGCAGTTGCACGCTGAGACCGACCTGACTCCAGATCAGCCCCTGAAACGGATCGCGCAAGAGGAAGACGAGCGCCACGGCGGGCAGCAGGGTGACCAGGACGCCGGTGCGCGAGTGGATATCCTGCAAATCGAAAGGCTCGTTGTAGAGGCCGGCCCAGATCGTCGCCCCGGCCATGCCGGCGGTCACCGACGACGCGAAGCCGGACAGCAGCAGCGCGATGGCGAACACCAGCGCCGCCGCGTGGCCGAGCAGCGGATGCAGCAGTTGCTGCGCTTGCGGCAACTCGGTGACTTTCAAGCCGTGCGTGAAGAACAGCGCCGCCGCGACGATGATCATCGCGCTGTTGATCGCCCAACCCACGCCCATCGCCAGCAGCGTGTCCAAAAACTCGTAGCGCAGTTGGCGCTTGATCGTCCCTTCGTTCATCAGGTTCCACTGGCGGCTTTGGATGATCTCCGAGTGCAGAAAAAGATTGTGCGGCATCACCACGGCGCCGAGCACCGCGATCGTGATCGGCAGCGCGCCGCGCGGAATCGAGGGCGTCACCCACGACGTCACGACCGTGGCCCAGGGCACGTCCACCAGGTACAGCTCGTAGAGAAACGCCAGGCCGATCAACGACACCAGGCCGATGACGTAACGCTCGATCCGCCGATAGCTGTTGGTGAACAGCACGACCAACACCGCCGCCGCGGTCATCGCCGCGCCGATGGTGAGCGGAATATGAAACAGCATCTGCAGGCCGATCGCCGCGCCCAGCACCTCGGCCAGGGCCGTCGCGACGGTGGCGAGCACTCCGCTGCCGAGAAACAGGCGTCCGGTCAGGTGCGGCAGATGCGCCGCGGCCGCTTCCGACAGGCAAAGCCCGCTGACGATGCCCAGGTGCGCCGCGTTATGCTGGAGGAGGATCAGCATGATCGTCCCCAGCGTAATCACCCATAGCAGCGCGTAGCCGAAGTATGAACCGGCGGCCACATTCGACGCCCAATTGCCCGGATCGATGAACCCGACCGTGACCAACAGGCCCGGTCCAATGAACTTCAGCACCTCGGCGGCGCCCCGTCGCGGATGGTGCGCCCGCACTCGTTTTTCGTGGTCGTTCATCAGGGCCATTTATTAACCTATCTGCGACAGAATCTCAACAATTTTTTTGAACCAGGACGAAAATTCCCGGTTCGTGTTTGACGGTCACGCGAAAAGAAAGCTAGCATCGGGCCGACCTCGGAGGATTATTTGCGGCGCACGGTTATCTTAGTGGTGTTGACGATCACGCTCATTGTGCTGGCGGGCTTGGAGAGCTATCGCTACGCGCAGGAGCACGCCGTTCGATTGCCTACGCCGGTTCGCGCCAAAGCTAAGCCGGCTGCGAAGACCCCCACGCCGCCCGACGCCTGCGCGGCCGCGTGCGAGCGGTTGCGCGTCTGCGAAGACCCGCAGGCCGGCCCCGCGTGCAGCGCGATCTGCCGCAACCAGTGGTCGCCCGGCGTCGCGGATTGCGTGAAGAGCGCGACGTGCACGCAAACGCCCGCGTGCTTCGCCGACGTGCGCGGTCCGTCCTGCGATGACGTTTGCCAAAAGGTCGAAACGTGCGGCCTGCTCAAGCCGGAGGAAAACTGCCGCACCCTCTGCGACACGCAGTGGGACGCCGACGCGCGCCAGTGCATGATGGCCACCGCCTGCAACGAAATTCCGGCGACGTGTCTGCCCGCGGCGGAAAACGAACCGTGCGTCAACTACTGCAACCGCCTGGGCGAGTGCGGCCTGGTCGACCCGGCCGATCAATACGCGTGCATTCAATCGTGCCTGACCATCGAAGAGCCCGATCTGCGCGACTGCGTGTACCGCGTCGGCTGCGACCAGATCACCGCCGTCTGCCTCCAGCGAAATTACGATCCGGTGTGCGTCGAGGCGTGCGAGCGGCTCAACCGCTGCGACGCGCTCGGCGATCTGCCGTTCGAGGAATGCCCGGCCGCGTGCTACCAACAGTGGGACGACAACACGCTCTCGTGCATCATCTCGCGCGGCTGCAACGAAATCGGCCCGGTGTGCTTTCAGCAATACGACCCGGTCTGCGAAAACGTCTGCGGCAAGCTGGTCAATTGCCAACTCGAGGACGAGGTGGAGGACTGCCTCGCCGTCTGCACGACCGATCTGGCCGACGAGGCGCGCACGTGCATCACGCAAACCGCGTGCGGCGACATCGAACGCCTCTGCTTCGGGCGCGAGCCGAACATGTGCGACGTGGTCTGCCGCAAGGCGGTCGACTGCCGCATCGACTCGGACTACCAGGCCTGCTACGACTCCTGCACCGGCAGCTACGACCTGATGCTCATCGGCTGCATCCTCAATCATTCCTGCGAGCAGATTCCGCAGCAGTGTTTGCAGTGATCGTATAAAAAGACCTCCCCCCAGCCCCCCATAGGCGCCTTCTCATATCAACGACCCGATGAGATTGTCATTTCGACCGAGCCCCGAGTGCATCCGAGGGGCGAGCGGAGAAATCCCTTCCCGGCTGATGCGCCAATCCTTTTCCGCGGCGGCAATCAAAGGAAGAAATATAATTTTGAGGGAGCGATCCCTCCGCTGCGCTTCCGCGCTCCGCTTCACTTCGTTTCGCTCCGCGCGTCCGCTCCGGTCGGGATGACACCAACAGACATTATCTCGACTTAAGTTGGCGCCTATTCCCCGCAAGACGGGGGGAGATGGAGGGGGGTTCTTTTAATACGCCTTCTCTTCCCCGAGCACGGCGTGGACTTTTTTCATCCAGTCGCTGACGGCGATCTTTTGCGGGCACAAATCTTCGCAGGTGCGGCAGGCGGTGCAGGCGCCGGCGCGCTGCGCTTCGGTGAGAAATCGGCTGTAGACGCCGCGCGAAACGCCCACGTCTTCGTGGATGAAGCCGTCGTTGTACAGTTCGAAGTTCCGCACGATCGCCACGCCGTTGGGGCAGGGCAGGCAATACCCGCACTTGGTGCACGGAATGGGATTGTCGGCGAGATACGCCGCGCGCAGTTCGGCGATCAACGCGTGGTCCGCGGCGGTCAGCGAGCCGACGGCGGATTGTTCGGCCGACGCCAGATTCGCTTCGACCTGCGCCAACGTGTTCATGCCGCTGAGGACCACGGACACCTCGGGCTGGTCCCAAACCCATTGCAACGCGAGATCCGCCGGCGAACGACCGGGCGCGCGACGTTCGAGAATTTCGCGGATGCGCCGCGGCTGCCTCGCCAGCTTGCCGCCGAGCAACGGCTCCATGACCGCGACGGCCAAGCCCTTCGCCGCGGCGTAACGCACGCCCTTCGTCCCGGCCTGGTTCGCGACGTCCAGGTAATTGTATTGCACCAGGCATAGCGTCCAGTGATCGTAGCCGTCGACAATCAGCCGGAACGATGCGGCTTCGTCGTGAAACGAAAACCCGAGCCAGCGAATGCGGCCGTCGCGGATCGCGGCTTCGGCGCGCTCGAGCAACCCGAGTTTGAGCACGGTGTTTTCCCAGCGCGCTTTGTCGAGGCCGTGCAGCAGATAGAAATCGATGTGGTCGGTTTGCAGTCGCGCGAGTTGCTCGGCCAGATACTTGTCGAAATCGGCGGGCTGGGCGATCGACCACAGCGGCGATTTGGTCGCGAGCCGCACCTTGTCGCGATAGCCGTCGCGCAGCGCTTTGCCGAGCACGACCTCGCTCGCGCCGCCGTGATACGGATACGCGGTGTCGACGTAATTGACGCCGGCGTCGATCGCGTGGCGAATCATGTGTACGGCCTCGCGTTCCTTGATGTGCGGGCTCATCGGCAGCCCATCGGTCGTCGGCAATCTCATGCAGCCGAAGCCCAGACACGAAACCTGCCAATCAAGCGCGCCGAATCGGCGATAGCGCATAGATCTTCTCCATCGCTTGGGGCCCGTTCCGAACTCAACGGCAAGCCCGGATGGGCCGGTTGTTGGATTCATCGTTACGCGCGCCGGTCCGCGCCGTCAAGATTCGTTTCGCGTCGCCGCGCAGTCGCACCGATTAGAAGACTCAGCATCAGCGCGTTCAGAACCGTCGACGAAATCTTTCTGTCGACAATTGCGACTTTGTGTTATTTTAGGCCGACGAGCGGGAGATAGGTATGGTTTCCCCCGATTTCTAAAGCTCGATTATTTTTTGCGCGTTCATTTTCGTTTCTCCGGAACAATCTGCGCGGATGCTGTCGCCAAAACTGCGGCATAAAACTGAAATACGGTTTCGTAAGTCTCTGTATTAGAAGCTGATGACAAACCATCCGGCGGGCTGTTGAAAAGTAGCTTCCCGGGCGAGATTCTTCTTCCCGAGCCGACGATCTCGCGGATAATTTTTTGGTATTGCTCATCCGCGTGTTGGGAAAAATGGACGCAACGGTTTCGGATTATCCTCATTTTTGTTACATCGCCAGACACGGCGCTTAACGCCGATTCAAACGGCTCGCCATTTTTAAAGAATACTTTTGCTCTCGTACGAACCGTATTCGGATCTGCCCAATCTACATACCTCTGACCACCGCGAATCAAATCATGAGCGGTCCCAAGGTCTACAACCAGAACATTATGGCGACTTTTGATCGACGAAAGACGAGCATCGACAACACTGATCTCAAACGCGCTTTCCAGGAATTGTTCCCATGCTGTGAACAGAATGACGAACGCGATTTCGCATAGTCTTTCCCGTTGAGTTATACGAAGAAAAACGCTTTTGTCGTCCTGTTTTTTGCAAACATAAGGTAACGACAAGATGAAGTCTTCTTGATCGTTTAGAATATGTTCAAAACGCGTACGAATACGCGCAAGCTCGGGAGACACGAAAACCACAGCTCACTCCATACTTGAAAGCGCCTTTTTTATATATTTCAGAATCATCTTGACTCTAGTAATCCTTTGTTCCCGATCTCCGGTTGCTTTTTGGCTTGCATCAACAAAATTCTGGATTGACTGTTCGTCCGATAGGTTTTTGTATCTACGATTCAATTCCATTAGCGAATCTCTAATTACTCGGAGTGTAGACGTCGATGGCTGGCGGCATTGTCCTCCTGTACCAAGTTCTGGAGTATCGGGTATGCCAAACATTGTGTGATAGAAAGCACAAAATAAGGAGTAGAAAAGAACTCGTCGGCCGAATATCGTTTCCCGGAAGGTTTTTCCAAAGCACGCGTCCAAGGCGTCGATAACCGACTTGAATTCTTTGACAACGCGTGTCCTTTCGGGAAATTCGTCGTCCTTTTCGTAATATAACTTGTTGATTTTATTTCTACGGCGCTGAATACCGACCAACATAACGACGAGAAGCTCAGTGGTTAGCTCTGCTTCAGCCATACGCATGATTTGCGAATCCTGAAGTATGCCGTTCTGTCGCCAGAATTCCAGGTGTTCATGTCCCAATTTATAAACAGTACTTTTGAATGCACCGTAATATGAAGCGTTTAGAAGTTCTTGTGGAGTAAGCTTTTGTGCGTAAGAATTCAATCGTGCGAAGATGTCAAGAATCTCCGCATTGGAGACTTCTTGGAGAAGCACGACGGAAAATTCATAATCCAGGAATCGTTGTTGGACGTCTTCGGGCAATTCGCTAAATCTTTTCCCACCGAAGGCTGGGTTTTGTGATTTCACTATTGGGAAATCGTCTTTCGAATAGGCAATAACCGCGCGAAGGCGTTGTTGACCATCGACAACTTCTCGAATAGTCTTGCGGCGCCTAGGATCAACATTTTGTCGTACAAAAATGATCGGAATCGGTAAGTCACGCAGAATCGTGTCGATCAAATGAGATTTTGCTTTTGGTGACCAGACATCCCGTCGTTGAAATCTGGGTTGTAGTTCCAGTTCTTCGTCTTCATTCCACCCCAAAAAGTCATTAACGCTATATCCGCGCGGTTTACGAGAACTCATGTACGTTTCCTCCCCAAGCCCAAAGTGCTATCTACTTCGGCGTAGCCTGTCCCGAACTCAGTTGAAAGTTGCGGAAAGGCGTTTGTTGATTTCATGGTTACGCGCACCGGTCTTTGGTGTCAAGAGTTCGGGGGGACGCTACACCCAATCGCTATCCCGCCTTGAACCTCTACCCGTCGCGCATTAATATCACCCGTCTCGAAAAACGGATTCACGGCGTGGGGGCGAGCATGAAGACCATTCGCGTGGCGCAGATTGGTTCGGGCTTCATTTCCGACGTGCACGTGCGGTCGTTCCGGCAGGTGGGCGGCGTCGAGATCGTCTGCCAGCACGACAACGACGTCGCGCGCGGCCAGGCGTTTTGCGCGAAGTGGGGCATCCGCGATTTCGTCGCCGATTACGACGAGCTGCTCAAGCGCAAGGACGTCGATGTCGTGTCGCTCGGCCTGCCGAACTACCTGCATCATCCGTTCGCGGTGAAGGCGGCGAAGGCGGGCAAGCACATCATCTGCGAGAAGCCGCTGGCGCTGCGGCTCGACCAGGCCGACGAGATGATCGACCTGTGCCAGAAGAACGGCCTCGTGCTCGGCTACGCCGAAGAGCTGTGCTATCTGCCGAAGTACGTCCACGCGAAGGGCGTCGCCGACGCCGGCGGCCTGGGCGACGTGTTCCTGGTGCGCCAGCACGAGAAGCACGGCGGGCCGTATTCGCCGTGGTTCTTCCAGGCCGACACCGCGGGCGGCGGTATCCTGATGGACATGGGCTGCCACGCCATCGAGTGCTGCCGCTGGGTGCTCGGCAAGCCGGCGGTCAAGTCGGTCTACTGCCAGGCCGACGTGTTTTACTACCAGCAAATCACCAAGCTCGACGACCACATCATCATGATCATCGAGTTCGAAACCGGCCAACTCGCGCAGATCGAATCGTCGTGGACCTTGCGCGGCGGCATGACGAGCTGGCTGGAGATTCAGGGCACGGCGGGCGTGTGCTACGCCGACCTGCTGCAAAACGGCATGGGTCTGCGCGTGTTTTCGGAGAAGGGCTACGAGTACGGCGATTTCCCCGACCAGGATTCGACCAAGGGCTGGCATTATCCCGACTGGGAATGGTTGTGGCAGAACGGCTATCCGCACGAGATGACCGACTTCGTCAAGTGCGTCCGCGAGGGCGGCACGCCGCGCGAGTCGGGCGCCGACGGCCGCGCCGTGCTCGAAATTATGATCGCCGGCTATCTCTCGGCCGCGACCGGCAAGAAAGTCATGTTCCCGTTCAAAGACCCGGGCGGCTACAACACGCCGGTGGAAATCTGGCTCAAGGCGCGCGGTCAGTTGTGAGGCGCGCGGACACGCATTCCCGGCGGAGGCGATGTTGTATTTTCTCGGCGTAGACAGCGGCGGCACGAAATCCGAAGTCGCGCTGCTGGCCGGCGACGGCGCGGTGCTGAACACGGCGATGGGTGCGCCGCTGCACATGCACATTCGCGCCAACGCGCGCGTGATCCATCTGCTGCGCGATCTGGTCGACTACACGCTCAAGCCGACCGGCGTGACGTGGGAGCAGATCGATCACTTCGGCTTCGGGCTGTCCGGCGCCGATTTCGCCGACGAAGTGCGCGGGCAGCATCGGGCGTTCTGCCGTGCGCTGAAGATCGCGCCGGAGCGGCTGACGCTGGTCAACGACGGCGTGGTCGCGCTCTGGGGCGGGTCCGACGCCGAACGCGCGGTCATTCTGCAACTCGGCACCGCGTTCACCTCGGCGTACCGCGCGCGCTTCGGCGACGAGGCGCCGCTCGATCACCTCAACGCCGGTGTCCAGTTCGAAATCCGCCGCTATCTATTGACCACGGTCGCGCGCATCGTCGACGGTCGCGAGAAGCCGAGCATCCTGCGCCAGTTGGTGCGCGAGCACTACGGCTTCGCCGACGAAACGACCATGTTGAAGACGGCGACGCGCGGCAAGCTCGACCGCGTGATGACCCTGTTCGTCATTTCGGTGCTCAACGACGCGGTGGCGCAGGGCGACGAGGTGGCGATTCGCCTCGTGCACGACGCGGCCGATTACTATCTGCGCGACGTGGTGTTTCTGATCGACAAGGTCGGCGGCGGTGAAGTTGACGTGGTGCTCGGCGGCGGCTTGCTGCTCAACGGCCCGCCGTTGCTGCGCGACGTACTGGCTCAGAAGATCAAAGCCGCGCGGCCGCCGGTGAGCGTACACACGCCGCATCTATCGCCGGCGATCGGCGGGGCGGTGATGGCGGCGTTTTACGCGGGGCAGGATCACCACGCGGTGTTTCGGCGGGCGGTGGCGACGAACAAGTAGCACCGATGCACTTCACGAGTACGGCGTTTTTTTGTGTGCCATAGTTTTGGCCGTTCGACGGTCAAAGCTGTGAAAAACAATTAACAAGATGGCACAGCCTCGGTCGGTGCGACCGAGACTATGGCACATGAGAAAAAGGGGCACAGCCTCGGTCGAGGCGACCGAGACTATGGCACATGAAAAAAAGGCAGCACAGCCTCGGTCGAGACGACCGAGACTATGGCACATAGTACCCTTCGTCGACGCTAACTAATCACTTCAATCGTGACGCGCCGCGTGTCGCTTTGCCCGGGCGGCAGCAGCACCATGCCGAATTTGCGGTCGAACGGCTCTTGCACCGCCGAGTCGTCCATCCCTTGCCACGCCTCGAGGCAGATGAACGGCGCGTTGGCGTCGGACCAAACGCCGAGGTGCGGATAATCGCCGAAGCGCAGCCGCACGCCGAGGGATTCGTCGGGGTTGAGCAGCTCGACGACGCGCGCCTCGGGGGCGAGGCCCGAGACGTCGAACATGTAGGTGCGACTCAAGCCGGTTTCGGTGAAAGCGAAGTCGCCCGCGCCGTCGATCTCCTGACATTGGCCGGTCAGGTGGCACTGCTCGTCGTTGGCCATCAGCCGCAAGCGGCCCTGCGGCAACCGGAGCCGGCAGCCTGACTTCTCGCCGCGACGCAGCGGCGTATTGAAGCCGGGGTGCCAGCCGAGTTGAAACGGCAGGGGTTCGTCGTCGAGGTTCGTTACGGTGATGGTCTGCTGCAGTTGCTCGGGATGCACTTCGTAGACGACGTCCAACGTGAACAGCCACGGGTACATCGACAGCGTTTCATCGTTGGCGGCCAGACGATAAGCCAGCTCGGCCGAGCCCGCCTGCAGATCGGCGTTGATCAGCTCCAACGTCGAGTGGCGCACGAAGCCGTGGTGTTTCTTGAACCAAATTTTTTGTCCGCCGGTGGTGACCGATTTCAGATGGTGAATGCCGCCGACGATGGGGAACAAAATCGGCGCGTGGTCTTTCCAAAAGCGCGGCGGCGGGTCGGTCAGGCCATTGCGCCACAACAGCGGGACCGGGCCGAAGCGCGGATGCCTCCACGTCAGGCCGATGAGTTCGGCCCCTTGGCGGCTGACGGTGACGTCGAACCCGGGGCCGCGCACGTGATCCAATCCTCGTTCCGCATCGAACCGGCGGGGGAACGACATGGGTCCTCCATCAAAGCAAACGGCCGCTGACCGGATCGCGGCTGAAGCAGAGGTCCGTCAACTTCAGCTTCGCCGCGCCGCGACTGCGATCCACTAGGCGAATGCCTTTCTTTTTCAGCAGCGCACGCTGGCGCAGTAGTTCCGCGCCGGCGGTGACATCGACCAGATAAACCAGATCGCCGCCGCGCTTCGCGTAGCTTTGCCCGTAGGAAATGGGCAGAGTCGGCGACGGCTCGGCGAGCAGCGAATCGGCGACCGGCCGCGTCTTGCGCGCGCCGCAGGCGAGCAGCAGCACCGTGCGGGCCTGATAGACCAATTCGGCGCCCATGCTGACGGCGTAGCGCGGGCAATCGCGCAGCGACGCGAAGTGGCGATCGGCGACGGCGTTGCGCACCGTGTTGTCGTCGAGGCGCACCAGCAGCATCCGGCTGCCGCGAAACGGAATGCCGACTTCGTGAAACGCCACGTGGCCGCGACCGCCGCAGCCGATCACCTGTAAATCGACGCCGCCGCACGCGCGAATGCGGCGCGCATAGCCGTCGAGGATCTCGCGGCGCACCCAATTCAGGTATGCCGACTTGGCGCGGGGACTGATGATGATCGCGCGGCCCGTGTCGGCGCCGACCTCGCGCCAATCAGCCGGGCAGTCGCGCAATTCGCGAATCAGGCGCGGCTGGTCGATCAGCGCTCCGCCCGGCAGGCGCGCTTCGCGGAATTTGTCGCGCAGCAGGCCGAACAACTCCCGCACCATGTAGAAGCCGTAGCTCTCGGGGTGCAGCGCGCGCTGTTGGGGCGAGTCGCCGGGCAGGCCGACATATTCGTCGAGATTGAAGCTGCGCAGACGCGAGCTGTCGAACGCGCCGCGATTGGCCGCCTTCGCCAGATGCTTGTACAGCCCGGTCGGCGAATTGCCGGTGGCCAGGCCGAGCACGCATTCATTCTGCCGGCGCAGGGTCTCGCGGATGCGGCGCACGACCAGCTCCGCGGCCACCTCGCTCAGATGATCGAAGTCACGCGTGACGATAACTTGAATCGGCATCAATCGACCTCGAAAACGTCAACCGAAAAAATCAACCCAATTCCGCCTTCACGACGGCGGCGATCTGCGCGCAATACTTCTTGGTCACTTCGTGCGTCGGGCCTTCCACCATCACGCGGCACTTGTTCTCCGTGCCGCTGTAGCGCACCAGCACGCGGCCGGTATCGCCCAACTCGGCCTCGGCCTGTTTGATCGCCGCGACAATCTTCGGCCTGGTCGCGATCTCCGGCTTGTGCGTGACCGGCACGTTGATCAGCTCCTGCGGGAACACGTCCATCTGCGCGGCGAGCTCGGACATCGGGCGCGCCTCTTTGATCATCGCCGCGATCAACTGCATCGCCGAAATGATCCCGTCGCCGGTTTTGTGATGCTGCAAAAAAATCGTGTGGCCGGAATCTTCGCCGCCGATCACCCCGCCCAGGCGCAGCATGTCTTCCAGCACGTACCGGTCGCCGACCTTGGAGGTGTGCAGCTTGAAGCCGTGCTTTTTCGCCGCGAAACGCAGTCCGAGGTTGCTCATCACCGTGCAGACCACGAGATCGTTGCTGAGCTTGTTTTCGCGCTTGAGCACGTTGGCGCAGATGACCAGCGTCTGGTCGCCGGTGAGGGCGTGGCCTTTTTCGTCGACCGCGATCAGGCGATCGCCGTCGCCGTCGAAGGCCAGACCGACGTGCGCATGGCTCTCGACCACGCGTTCCTGCAGTTGGTGCGTGTGCTGCGAGCCGCAGTTCTCGTTGATGTTCAGGCCGTTGGGTTTGTCGTGGATCACCTCGACCTGCGCGCCGAGTTCGGTGAACGCCTCGGGCGCCGCTTTGTACGTCGCGCCGTTGCTCACGTCGAGGACGATCTTCAAACCCTCCATCGTCAGTTCGCGCGAGAAGGTGTTCTTGAGAAAAACGATGTAGCGGCCGCGCGCGTCTTCGATGCGCCGGGCGCGCCCCATGTCCTTCGCCTCGGGGGCCATCTCGGGCAGCTTGCCGCTGAGGATCAGCCGCTCGATTTCGTCTTCTTGTTCGTCGGACAGCTTGTAACCCGTGCCGCTGAAAATCTTGATGCCGTTGTCGTGGTACGCGTTGTGCGACGCCGAAATGACGATGCCCGCGTCGGCCCGCATGCTTTCGGTGATGAACGAAATGCCGGGCGTCGGCAGCACGCCGACCAGATACGGGTCGCCGCCCATCGAGGTGATGCCCGCCTCCAGCGAGCTTTCCAACATGTAGCCGGAGATGCGCGTGTCCTTGCCGATGATGACGCGCGCCCGGTGGCCGGATTTCTTGAACAGGTGCGTCACCGCCTGGCCCACGGCGAAGGCGATGGCCGCATCCATCGGATGGCGGTTGGCTTTGCCGCGGATGCCGTCGGTGCCGAACAACTTGCCCATTCGCAGTTCTCCTTAATCGTCGCGGTTGTTCTGAAAGAGCGTGAAGGACGGCAACAGCGCCACCGCTCGTTCGCACACGGCGTCCACGACTTCGCCGAGCCATTGCGTGCCGAGCTGCGTGACCTCGTCCGACAAGGCTTGGATCGTCTTGATGTAGCCGTCGTCGGGATCGAAGTCACGCGGAAACATTCGCGCCAGGAAATGCGTGCGCGAGTCGGCGGCGATGTGGTCGGCGACGTCTTCGGACAGGGCTTTCAGCAAATCTTCGCCGTCGGCCGACAACTCGCTCTTCCGTGCGTCAGGCTGCTCGTCCGTTTTCATCGAGGCCGGCATGTTGTCGATGACCACCTTGAGCCGCTTCAGCCGTTCGTCCTTCGCCTGGGCGAACACCTTCAGCGCGCCCTGGTAGACGAGTTCGCCGAATTCCTGCGCGGCGAAGAAACGTTGGCGCACGTGAATGTACCACTGCTCCAGCGCGAGCAGGTTGGCCACGTAGTAGACGTTGTTTTCCACCAGCCGCCGCAAATTGCGGTAAAGCAGCGGCGTGTTGTCGGTGACCGTTTCGCGCCGCGGCCCGGCGACGATGAGTTGGTCGTCGCCCTCGTAATCGCCGCGCAGGATCGACCCTGCCGCGACCACGTTGCCGTAGCCCAGGCGCAACGGGCCGACCGCGCCGCCTTGCCCGCCGAGGAAGATCGGCGGTTGGTTCAGCATCACCCCGCGCGATACGTCGCCGAAGAGCGAGGCGGTGGCCTTGTCGCCGTCGGGCGTGAAGTTGAAATGGATATACGAGCTGCCGACCTCGCTGTGGTTCTTGCGGCTCGTGCCGCCGGCCATCAGGCAGTCGCAGAAGTTGATCAGGCTGCCCAGGGTGACGAACGGAAACAGAATCGTCTGCTTCAGACCGACGCAGTGCGCGGCGTTGGCTTCCTCCTCGAACAGGCACGCCTCGCGAATCTGCGCGCCGGAGCCGACGTTGCTGTGCGCGAGAAATACCGACTGCCGAAAATAGCCGCCCCTCAATTCAACCTGCGGGCCGAGCAGGCAGTTGTCGATCGTCGCCGGCGCTTCGGCGCCGAGCTTCACGCCGGAGGAGATGACGGTGTCTTTGCCGTAGATGCGGCAGCCGGGATAGATCACCACGTCGGCGCCGGCGAGCCGCTCGAGTCGGACCTCGTCGCCGATGTCGATGCTGAGCGGGTTCGGAATGAGCGCGCCCTTTTCGAGCAGCGCGGCGATCTTGGTCTGGTTCCTCGGCTTCAAATCCACGGGGCGCCTCACTTGTCTATTGCCGACCCATTTAACAACTGTTTGTTGAATTCGGCAACGGTTTGGGTTTAATGTGCCGACTCCTTCAGATTCCACGGAGAATCGTCGATGAAAGACGGCAACCTGGTCGTCGGGCAATCGGGCGGACCGACGGCGGTCATCAACGCCTCGCTGGTCGGCGTGATTGACGAAGCCAAACGCCACGGCTTCATCAAGAACGTCTACGGCATGCGCTGGGGCATTCAAGGATTCCTCGAAGAGAACCTGGTCGACCTGCGCGCCGAAAGCGACGAGACGCTGGCGCGGCTGAAGGACACGCCGTCGTCCGCGCTGGGCTCGTGCCGGCTGAAAATGAAAGACGAGCACCTGCCCAAGGTGCTCGACGTGTTGCGCAAGCACGATATCCGCTACCTCTTTTACATCGGCGGCGACGATTCGCAGAACACCACGCATCGCATCGTCGAGTATTGCCGCGCGCACGACTTCGATTTGGTCGGCATTGGCATTCCGAAAACCGTGGACAACGATCTTTTCGGCACCGATCATACTCCCGGCTACGGTTCGGCGGCTCGTTATGTCGCGCTATCGGCGATGCAGGGCGGCGTGCTGGCGCGCGACATGCAGAAGGTTGACCCGGTGCTGGTCTATCAGGCGGTCGGCCGCGACGCGGGTTGGCTGGCGGCGTCGGCTGCGCTGGCGAAAAAGTACGACGAAGACCCGCCGCACCTGATCTACATTCCCGAGCGGCCGTTCACGCGCGAAAAACTTTATGTCGACCTCGAACGCTGCTACGCGAAATATGGTTTTGTGTCGATCGTGATCGGCGAAGGCATTACATATCCGGACGGCAACCCGGTGAGCGGTACGCAGATCATCGACAAATTCGGCAACCCGGAGTTCGGCGCGATGGGCGGCGTCTCGGCGGCGATGGTGGTGAAGAAGCTGGCGTGCGACCACCTCGCCGTGCGCGGCGAATTCCAGATCGTCGAGTCGCTGCAGATGGCGGCGGACGACCGCGTGTCGCTGGTCGATCGCGACGAAGCTTATCAGGCGGGCGTCGAGGCGGTGCGGCTCGCGGCGCGCGGCGATAACGGGCGCATGGTCGCGTTCGAACGTGCGCCGGGCGACGCGTACGTTTGCCGCTACGTGTCCGTGCCGCTGACGAAGGTGAATGAAGGCAAGCAGCGGATGCCCGATCATTTCATCGACGATGCGAACAGTTTTGTGACTGAGGCGTTTCTGAAATACCTGCGGCCGCTCGTCGGCCCGCTGGCGGATTACGCTCGTTTGCGCTACCAACCGAAGAAGTGAGGTGAGAATGTCATCCTTTGCTTACCGCAACGGCCGTTACTATCGTGACGGCAAACCGTTCTACTTCGTCTCCGCCGAGTACCAATACTACCGCGACAAGCGCGCAAACTGGGGCCCGCGGCTCGACCAGCTCAAGGCCGGCCACTGCAACGTGATCAGTTTTTATATTCCGTGGCGGCACCACCTTCAACACGACCCGCGCACCGGCGCGATCTCGTACGACTTCACCGGCGCCACGCTCGACTCGCGCGACCTGACCACGTTTCTGAATCTGTGCCGCGACCGAGGCCTGTACATGCTGGCCAAGCCCGGCCCATTCGTGCATTCGGAATTGAACATCGGCGGTCTGCCGGACCTCGCGTCGCCGTCGTTCAATCCGGAGATCGAGCCCGTGCGGTTGTGCAATCAGCAACCGCTGTACTGGGAGCACGACCACACGCAACTGCCGTCGCCGAACGACGTCGTGTTCGACAAGCTCGCGAGCGATTGGCTGCGCGCGGTGGCGCAGGTGCTGGCGCCGCACGTGGGCGAGGGCGGGCGCGTGATCGGCATTCAGTTGCTCGATGAGACGCTGTACTGCACGTCGAACGATCCGCCCTGGAACTTCGGCTATGACGCGCCCGACATGCGCCACTATCATCGCCTGCTGAAAGACAAGTACCGCACCATCGCCAACTACAACACGTTGCACGGCACGGCTTACCCGGCGTTCGCGTTTGTGCCCGCGCCGATGCTCGAGCCGAGCCGCCCGGTGGCCGCGACGCGGCCGGAGTTGCTGACGTATATGGATTGGGGCGAGTTCCAGTGGCGCATCCGCCGCGAATTTTACGCGCGATACAAGAAAACGCTCGGCGTCAACCTGCCGCATCTGACCAATTTCGCCGGCCTCACGCCGCCGATCGTCGGCAACGCGCCCAGCGACCACGAGGTGGCGGTCAAGCCGCTGCCGCCCGCCTACGGCAAGCTGTATACCGAATGGTGGTTCGCGCAGAACCGGGTCGACCAAGACCTCGACGTGTACGAATACGGTATGATCTCGTGGTTGGGCGTCGCGGCGTACAACATCAGCGACGGGTCGTCCGAACCGGGCGAACTCGGCGACAACGACGTTTTCAACCGCTACCTCAACACGGCGCGGCGCCGGCGCGGCATCAACATCGAAGAGAACTGGGGCTTCGCGACGCTGTATCATCCGCTGTCGAAATACCCCATGATCCCGTTTTTCCAGACGCTCGCGTCGGTGGCGGGCGGCTGCACCGGCTACGTGATTTTCACCGGTCTCAATCACAGCTACTGGCTCGACGACCTCGACCGCAGTTCGCGCAAGCAATATCGCTTGTACCCGTCGCACGCGCCGATCGGCGAACACGGCGAAACCGGCGAGATGTACGCCGCAATGTCGCTGATCAACGAGTGGTTTGCGCGCGAGGGCGAAGGGTTCTTGCGTGCGGAACTTGATTTCGACGTGTGCTTCCTCATCTATCCCGACTACGCTTCGATTTCATCGTGGACGCCGTCGGCAACCGAGTGGGCGTTGCCGCATGCGATTCCGCGCGTGGGCGCCGACGTGATCGAGCCGGCGGCGCGGATCTGCAATGGCAACGGCGTCAATTATGAGTTCGCCGAATTGCCGGCGCTGAGCGTCGACGAATTGTTGGCGCGGAAAACCGTCGCGTTTTATTCGGGCTTCTTCCTGGCCAAGGCCGAGCAGCGCAAGCTCGTCGAGTTCGTGAAGCGCGGCGGCAAGCTGATCATCAGCGGCGAGCTGCCCGCGTTCGACGAAAAAATGAAGCCGTGCGCCGTGCTCGCCAACTTCATTCGCCGCAAGCCGGACGGCGTGGTCTATTCCGCCGGCAATATTTTCGGCGACGAGGGCGCGTTCCTCGACAGCCTGAACAAGGCCGGCTGGCAGAAACGCGTGAGCTATTCGGATTTGCTGCGCGCGTTCGTCTATCGCCACGAAGACGACTTCTATGTCTTCTTCTTCAACTTCGATCGCGCCGGCGCGCACGACAAGTTCGTCGAGTTTTACGGCCGGCGGCTTGAGCTCACCGTCGGCTCGAAGACCTGCGGCGTCGTGCACGTGCGCGGCGAACGCATCGTGTCATACGTCGTCAAAGGCGTGAACGAATTCGAACAGGTCACCGCCGACGTGCGCCTCAAGCTCGGCGCGCAGGATATCGAGTTCGCGGGCGACAAAGCGGAGTTTGACATGTAAAATCGGTGTCGCGTCGCACCGGGGAGAGTAGATACGGTAAGAGCACTAATCGTTGTGGTCATTGTCTTGGCCGCTTTCAGCGTGATCCTGAAGGCCGGCTTCGCCTTCGACGATTTCGATGTCGTCACCGACCAACTAGCCGTACACAGCCTGCCGGGCCTGGTCGACAAGCTGATGCCGTCGCACGCCGCGCAGTTGGGCGAGGCGACCTATCGCCCGCTGACCTCGCTGACCTACGTGTTGACCTACGCCGCTTTCGGCAGTCTTCCGGCCGCCCACCATGCCGTTGATTGGTTGCTCCATGCGCTAGCCGCCGGGTTGCTTTTCTTGCTGCTCCAGCGGCTCNNAGGCTCGGCCTGTCGGCGGCGGCGGCGGTTTTCGGCGCGCTGGTGTTCGCGCTGCATCCGCTGACCGCGGGCGTAGTCTCGATGATTTCGTTTCGCGAAGAGCCGTTGGTGGCCGTGCTGGGTTTGGCGATCCTGCTGTTGCTCTATCAATCCACCGCGAAGTGGCGCACGGCGGCGGCGCTGGTTTTGCTGTTCCTGATTTCGTTCGCCAAGGAAACCGGCATCGCCTTTGCGGTGATTCCTTTCTTTTTGCCCGATCGGCGCGGAGCGGCGCGGTGGAAGCGAACAATCTGGTGCGCGGCGAGCGGCGGTTCGGCGACGTTGTTGCTGTTGGCCGTCAATCGCTACGTCACGGGGGGGCTGGCGGCCGCCGAGCGGACTTCGCTGGCGTGGCCGCAGCGCTTCTACACGGCCGGTCAGACGCTGTACTGCTACGCGAGGCGTCTCGTGTTCTGGCGCGAGTTGTCGCCGGTGCACGACGATTGGCCGCTGCCGACCGGGCCGACCCCGGCGGTGATTTTCGGGCTCGCCCTGCTGGCGTTCGCCGTGTTCGCGCTGGTGCGGTATCGCCATTCGCTCGGCGGGCTGGCCGCAAGCCTGGTGATCTTTCCGCTGTTGCCCACGCTCAATCTGCTGCTGCCTTTCTGGGTCAAGCAGGCCGATCGTTATTGCTACGTACCGCTGCTCGCGCTGGGCCTGGGCGCCGCGGTGCTTTACGACAAAGCGCGGACCGTCTCGCCGCGTGCGCGTAGTATCGCGCCGGTCGCGGGCGTGTTGATCCTCGCCGTCTTTCTGGCGGGCACTTGGCGGGAGTTGCCGCGGTACCGGAGTTCGTACGACCTGTTCGCGTCGGTGGCGGCGCGCCAACCGAACTCGGCGCTCGGCAAGCTCTATTTCGCTCAGGAGTTGATCGACCGCCGCCGCGACCGGGAGGCGCAGCCGCTGCTCGTCGAGGTGCTCGCCAAACACCCGCGCGATCTCAAGGCCGCTAATTCGCTCGCGGAGACGTACGTTCACCTCGGGCATCCGGCCCTGGCCGTGCGCTTGCTGGAGCATCGGCCGTTGATCGGCGTGGATGGTCCGACCGCGGCGGTCACGCTGCAGGCCGCTTATTTCGCGTCGGTCGACCTAGATGCCGGAAGGCGCCTGACCGACGAGTGGCTGCGACGTCCTGATACCCCGCCGTCGGTGAAACAGATTCTGGCCGGCAATGCAGCGATCGCGCTACGTGCGGCCCCGGCGACAACTCCCGCACCGTAGGCCTTCGGCGCCGCGCGGCTCATTGGCCGATCGGCCGCCGTGCGCCGCAAGCTCGGCGCGCAGGAGATTAAGTTTGTAGGCGACCGGGCGGAGTACAACTTGTAGTTTGTAAGCTGAAATAATACATGACAAGTCCTAACCTCGCCCTTTCGACAGACGGAGGAAAGACAACCGGAGGAAGAGATGAAGGACAGGACTCTTTCGATCTTGGTGTTCTTGCTCGTTCTTGGCGTGGTTATCGGTACGCTGGCATACACACTTACCCGGCGGCGTTCGATGGCCGCGTCACCGACGACTACTCACGAGAAGTCAGCAGGCGGCATCTGGACCGATTCGAAAACCGGCCTGACGTGGCAGGTGAAACCAAAAGGCGATGCGATGAAGTGGAACGAGGCGAAAGCGTATTGTACGAGCTTATTTTTGGGCAGCCACCGCGACTGGCGTCTGCCGACGATCTCGGAGCTGCGGAGCTTAATCCGGGGATGCAAAAAGACGGAAACAGGCGGTTTATGCGCGGTGACGGACCGTTGCCTGAAACTGAAAGGTTGTTGGAATGATTCGTGCGCCGGTTGCGAGTCAAAAAAAGGTCCTGGCCTGGACGGCCGATACTGGCCAGCGGAACTCGTAGGCGAAAACTCGTTGGATTGGTATTGGTCGTCTTCAAACGTCGCCGATTACGGTCGCAACGTGTGGCACGTCGATTTCGGCAGCGGAAATGTAGACTATGGCGACGGCTACGACGACGGATACAGCGTGCACTGTGTTCGTTAGTCGACCGTGAAAATTCGCAAAGCGGTTCTTCGGTCCGCAAAACGCGCCAAACGCGCGACCGGAATTTTGCGATTGCGAGAGATGACTGCCCGCCGATCTACAAGATGACGCTTGAGTTGAAGCCCCTCCGTGGCTTTTCGCGCGACAAAACCGACGCGCTTCATCCTCGAAAACAAACAACCAGGGCGCGGTGTCGATTCGCGTGTCCGACCACCGCATTGATAATTGCTTTCGCGTCCATTAATGTTTAGCGTCTTTTTAGAGACCCCGCGAAGCGGAGCCGAGGAGAAACATCAATGTCTCGTGCGAAAGTGGCGGTGCTGAAAACCGAACCGGAAACTGTATTGCAAGACTACGAACGCTTGTTGGCGATGGCGGAGGCGCAGAAGTATCTCGATCCGAAGGCCAAGACGATTTTGAAAGACAACATCTCGTGGCATTTCATGTACCCCGGCGCGAATACCACGCCGTGGCAGCTCGAGGGCACGGTCCTGGGCCTGAAAAAGCTGGGCTACGAGGACCAGGTTTGCGTGCAGAACAACACGGTGGTCATCAATCCGTTCAAGGGCGAGCGGCTGAACAAGTACGTCGGCGTGTTCGAAAAGTACCACCTGCCGGTGAAGTACAACTTCCGGCCGCAGGACATGAAATGGGTGCGTTACGAGCCGAAGGGCCAGACGCTGGTGCTGCACAAGATCTACCCCGACGGCATTTACCTGCCGGAGTATTTCTTCGGCAAAAACATCGTGCACCTGCCGACGATGAAGTGCCACGTGTACACGACCTACACCGGCGCGATGAAGAACGCGTTCGGCGGTTTGCTGACCACGCGCCGCCATTACACGCACACGTGGATTCACGAAACGCTGGTCGACCTGCTGATGATTCAGAAGGAAATCCACACCGGCCTGTTCAACGTGATGGACGCCACCACGGCGGGCAACGGCCCGGGGCCGCGCACGATGTGGCCGGTGGTCAAGGATTACATCCTGGCCGGCGGCGACCCGGTGGCCATCGACGCCATCTCGGTGAAGATGATGGGCTTCGATCCGCTGTCCATTCCGTGCATTCGTATCGCGCACGAAAAAGGCCTGGGCGTCGGCGACCCGCAGGAAATCGAAATCGTCGGCGAGGACATCAGCCAGGTCAACTTCCATTTCCAGACCGGCCACAATGCGGCGACGAGCTTTGTCAAGCATTTCTGGTGGGGCGCGCTCAAGCCGCTACAGAAACTATTTTTCCACACGCCGCTCGTTTACTTCTTCGTGCTGGGCAGCTACGTGTTCCACGATTTCGTGTGGTACCCGTTCAAGGGCATCCCGCGCGTGCGCCAATGGCTGCGCGAAACCAAATGGGGCAAGCTGTTCCAGCAGTATCCGGGTAAGTTCGGCTACTTTTAGATCATCTTGGCCACAGACAATTCGCCTCAACGTGTGCCATAGTTTTGGGCGTCCGACGGCCAAAGCTGTGGGAGCGTTTTCCGAAAAGCACAGCCTTGGCCTCGCGGCCAGACTATGGCACATAATAAATCTGCACGCCTGTGTCGAATATCCGCTGTCGCTCTACGGTAAGGACAACGACCACACGCGGCGGACACGCAGCGGTTCCGCGACCACTTCCAGCCGCCATTCCACGCTCATCCCGTCCACGTTGTTCCAGGCGGCCGTGCGCGAATCGGACAGATGATTGCCGCGTTGTCGCCCGGCGCCCAGCACGTTTTCCAGCCGCTCCAGTTCGCGCTCGAACCGCTGCTGCTCGCCGTCCGGGTCGGGCGCGAGGGGTTCATCCTGAATCTGCAGCCAGGTGATCTTGTCGCCTTCGCCGCGCAGCCGAATCGTGCGGCGCGTCGCGTCGGGAACGGTCAGCGAAAAAAAGTAGGCGCCGTCGCCGATCGCCTGATGATTGGGATGCGCCCGCAGCACATTGCGCACCGAACCACCCAAGCGGGCCTCGGTTTGCAGCGGCGCGAGGATGCGCTCCTGCAACGCGGCTGACGACGAGCAGGCCGCCAGCAGCAGCAGGGCGAGCGCGGCGTGGATCAAACGATTCATGGCGTGGTATGCTAAGCGGCAAGCAGGACCGAGGCAAGGATTTTGTTCGCCGAGCGTCATCCCGTGTTCGACTGGAAGGCCGACCAGGTTCGCCCCGGCCGGCGCAGCACCGTGCTGCCGGTGCGCCGCGAAGACCTGAAGGCCATGGCGCAATGGCCGCGCAACAACGACCCCCGCGAGGTCCCGTTCCACGACTTCCCCCGCGACGAAGCGAGCATGGAGGCGTGGTTTCGCGCGTGCGCGCGCAATCCGCTCAAACAAGCGTGGACCGTCCGCGACGAACACGGCGCGATCATCGGCCGCTACGGCCTGGTGCTGGTCGACGCCGAACGCAAAGAAGGCCTGCTCAGCGTGCGCTTCCGCGCCGATCGCACCGGCCAGGGTTACGGCCAGGACAGCCTGCCGCTGCTGCTCGACCACTGGTTCGACGCGCTCGAGATGGAGACGATGGCGCTCGACGTTTCAATTCTGAACGACCGCGCGATTCACATCTACGAAAAATTGGGCTTTCGCCTGGTCGGCTATCACTGGGTGGCCGTGCCGCGCGAGCAGGCCGCTGGCGTATCCGATTCCGGTTACGTGCGCTACCTCGATATGCAACTCGACCGCGAGGAGTGGCTGAAGCGGCGTCAGCGGGGCTGAAGGCCGCGCAAACGTTCCAGGCACCAGCGGAAGTCAGCGAGCGACACATCCGGCGGCACGGCGTGGTCGAGGCCGGGGACATAACCGCCGGACTTCGCCAGCGGAACCGCCTTTTCTTCGATCTCCTTATCCATCGCGTCGCGGCTTTGCGCGAGCAGGCGCTTGTCGAGGCCGCCGAAGATGACGAGCCGCGGATGTCGCCGGCGAATCTCGCGGATATCCATGCCCGCCTGCACCTCGAAGGGCATCATGCCTTTGATCCCGACCTCTTCGAGCAGCGGAATCAACTTGGTGACATCGCCGTCGGAATCGACCATCGTGAATTCGACTCCCGCGTCATAAAGCCCCTGCACGGCGCGGCGGAAGTACGGCGTGATGAACTCGCGGTATGACTTGGGCGAGATGAACATGCCGTTGCGGTAGCACATATCTTCCCAGAACGTGACCCACACCGGCCGGTGCGGCGCGAGGCGCTGCGCGATGCCGACGACGTGGCGCTCCCATGCGCGGCCGATTTCGTGCAGCATCTCCGGCGCGTCGTAGATCGACAGCATGAAACGTTCGAGGCCGAGCAGATAGCGATACGTGGCGAACAGCCCCGCGAAGATCATGCCGAGCGGCCAGTGGAACAGCTTGGTCAGTCGAATCAGCGCGCGATCGCCGGTCGTGGTGAAGCGGCCGGGTGCATCGGGATCGAGCAGGGGCAGGTAGCGGCGCAGGTCGTCCATGGTTGTTACCGGCGAGCGGATCAAATGCGGCAGCGCGCTATGGCCGTCGGCGAAAATGATCTCTTCACCGCCGTGTTCGTTGCGCCAGACTTCGTGGTCGCCCTCGCGCCGCAAGCGCACGCGCCGGATCGGCGGCCAGACGCCCGGCTGCCGGTGATCGCCGACCACCAGCGGAATCCACGGATCGAAGCGGAAGTAGATGAACGCGCGCGGATCGCTGTTCACCCAGCTTGGCAGGCCCTCGCCGCGCCAGCGATGCAGCGTCTCGGTCCAGAAGCCGCAGGTCTCGAAGCGCCAGGGGCGGTCCGGCGCTTCGAAGCGATGCATCGCGTGAAAGCGGTCGAACATACGCATGGTGAATTCCGATCAGCGCAACGGCGTCAACTTTTCCTCGAGGCGCAGGCGGCAGCCGTCGCAGAATTCCTCCGACTTCAAATCGATTTCTTCGACATAGGTCGACGAGCGCATGGCGCACACCGGGTCGAAGCAATGCACGAGGCCGAAGGTGTGGCCGAGCTCGTGCATCACCTCCTTGCGCACGCGTTCGTGAAATTGGTCGCGGTTTTCCGGCAGGCCGTAAAAGCGATGGCGCAGGCGATGCACCGAGAGAATCGTTCCGGGCCCGTGAAGCTGCGCCTCGCCGAACAAGAACGTGAAGATGGGGATGAACAAATCGACCTCGGTCAGGCCGAGCAGCCGCAGCGCGTCGCCGGGAGGGTCGGTGATGACCTCGCGCAGCAGCTTCGTCGAATGATATTGATTGCGCACCGAATCGAACGTGGGGGCCAGGTCGATCTTGCGCGCGGCGATGCGGGTGGGCAGCCGGAACTGGTCGCGGATGCAGCGCTCGGCGAGGTCGAGCAGGGCAGGGTCCACCTTGCCCAGGCGAAAGAGGTAGACGAACCCCGCCAACGGCTATTTCCTTAGGTCGTATTTTTTGATCTTGTTGTAGAGCGTCGCGCGGTCGATCGCCAACACCTCGGCGGCGCGCGAAATGTTCCACGCGAGTTGGTTGAGCACCGCCGCGATGTGCTCGCGCTCCACGTCGTCCAGCGGCCGCAAGCTCGACTTCACGCCGTCGACGGCCGAGGGGAACGACAGGTCGCTCTCCTCCACGCGCAAGCCCTTGGCCACGACCAGCGCGCGTTCGATGACGTTGCGCAGCTCGCGCACGTTACCCGGCCAACTGTACTGCATCATGCGGTCGACGGCCGCCCGCGAGAAACCTTCGAACTTGCGGTTCATCGACAGCGAGTACTTTTTGAGCAGGTAGTCGGCGATCAGCGGAATATCGGCGGCGCGGTCGCGCAACGGCGGCAGGTTGATCATGAACACGTTGAGCCGGTAATAGAGGTCCTCGCGGAACGCGGCTTCCTTGACCATCTCTTCGAGGTTGCGGTTGGTGGCGCTGATCACGCGGAAATCGGCGCCGATTTCCTTGTTGCCGCCCAGCCGCGTGAAGTGCTTGGTCTCCAACACGCGCAACAGGTCCATCTGCATCTTCGGGCTGATGTCGCCGATCTCGTCGAAGAAGATCGTGCCCTTGTTGGCGATTTCCAACTTGCCCTTGCGCTGGTATTGCGCGCCGGTGAACGCGCCTTTTTCGTGGCCGAACAATTCGCTTTCGAGCAAGCCTTCGGGGTACGCGCCGCAGTTGATCGACACCAGCGGGAAGTAGCGGCGGTTGCTGTTCAGGTGAATGGCGCGGGCGATGAGCTCTTTGCCGGTGCCGCTTTCGCCGCGGATCATCACGGTGGCGTCGGTCTTGGCGACCTCGACGATCATCTGGCGCACCGAATTCATCGCCGGCGTCTCGCCGATGATGTCGTCCGCCGCGGAAAGCTCCTCGACGCGTTCCTTCAGGTGAATGTTTTCGTCGACCAACCTCATGCGGTCGATGGCGTTGCGCACGAGGTGGCTCAACTCATCCGGATCAATCGGCTTGCAGATGTAGTCGAACGCGCCGTCTTTCAGGGCCTGGATCGCGGTGTCCACCGAAGCGAACGCCGTGATGATGATGGTGATCGTCTTCGGCGCGATCTTCTTGATGCGGCGTTGCAGCTCGATGCCGTCCATCCCCGGCATCTTGATGTCGAGCAGCACGATGTCCCACGGACTCTTTTGCAGCTTATCGAGCGCCTCGGTCGCATCGGCCGCGGTGTCCACGCGGTAGCCGTCGGCGAGAAACCAACTGCACAGCGAGTCGCGCACCGAGTACTCGTCGTCCACGATCAAGATACCGACGTTCTGCGGATCCATGGGCCACCTCTTTACGCTGATTCGACCGGTTTATGGTGCTCGGGCGGCGGCGCGTCCGCCGGCCAGCGGCGCGGCAACGTGATGGTGAACGTGGTGCCCGCGCCGAGCCGCGAATCGACCGCCACGGAGCCGTGGTGGGCCTGTACGATGCCGTACACCACCGACAACCCCATCCCGATGCTCTTCTTCGATTCCTTTTGCGAGAAAAACGGTTCGAAGATATGCGGCAATACATCCTCGGGGATGCCTTTGCCCGTGTCGGCGACCTGCAGCCGGATGCGGTCGGGGTCGCCGTAGAAGGTGCTGATCGTGAGCCGGCCGCCTTTGTCCATGGCCTCGATCGCGTTGACCGACAGCGCCACGAACATTTGCTGCAGGCCGCTGGCGTCGCAAAAGAGCTGATCGTTGCCGTGCTCGTCGAGCTCTTTGTGCAGCGTCAGGCCGTTCATTTCGAGACTGTGTTTGATCAAGGCGATGCTTTTGTCGATGACGTTGTTCAGGTGCGTTTCGCCGAAATCGCCGAACGACTGGCGGGAGAACATGAGCAGGTTGCGCACGATGTCGCCGACCCGCTTGATCTCGTTGGCGGAGATTTCGAGATTGTGGGTGATGGAGTCGGCGGTGGATTGGTCGGGCAAGCCGCGGCCCAGCAGTTTCAGGCTCAGCTTGAGGTAGCTGAGAATGCCGGACAACGGGTTGTTGATCTCGTGGGCGACCATCGCCGAGAGCTTGCCGAGCGACGCCATCTTTTCGGACATCAGCACGCGTTCGGAGGCTTTTTTCAATTCCTTGGAGCGCTCATCGACTTTCTGTTCGAGGGTTTTGCTCCACTCGAGCAAGTCGTTGCGTGCGTGACCCAGTTTGACGATCATCAACTTGAACGAACGCGCCAGCGAGCCGATTTCGTCCTCGGAGCGTAACGCCGGAATCTCCACGCTGAAATCACCCTGGGCGATCTGCGTCGCGGCCCTGGTCAATTGCTTGACCGGGCGCATCAGCAACCGCGAAAAGAAATAGACCAGCATCGCCACCAGCAGGATCGTCGTAAACAGAATGACGAGAAAGATATTGCGTTCGTGCACGTAGGGCTGCAGGATTTCGTTTTCGTGCGCGCCCACGCCGATGATCCAATCGTACGGTTTGAAGTACATGAACTTCGCGATCTTCGGCCGCACCGCGCCGGTTTGGTCGGGCCACGGATAGCGATAGGTGCCGATCTTGCCGGCAGGCAACGCCAGCGCCTGTTTGCGAAGAGCGAGGAAAACCGCGGTCTCTTCCGGAGCGAGGTGGTTGTAATCCAATCCTTCGAGCGCCGGATGAATCATGATGCGGCCGACGGTATCGAAGGCGTAGGCGTAGCCCGTCTGCGCAAGCCGCACGCCCTTGATGATCGTGCGCAGCGACTTGAACTCGTTGCCTTCCTGCCACGACGGCGAGGCGCCCGAAACGGCGTCGACCTCCGTCGTGACGTGCCGGGTCAGGCGGTCGAGGGCTTCCTGGGCTTCACACAACATCCAGATGGCTTTGATGCTCTGTTCAAGTTCCGCTTCGGAGGAACGCAGGGCGAACTGACGCAGGTCGTCGAGGCTGAACGCGGCGTAGCCGAGGAAAGGGACGACGGCGATCAGCAACGCGATCAGCATCAGCTTGTTTTCGAACCGCGTATCCCAGACGCGCCGGATCAGCGAGCGCAACCAGTGCAGCGGCCGTCGTTGCTGCGGCTCCCGATAGGAGACTCGGAAGCTATCCGCTTCCGTCTGAGGTTTCTTGGACATTCGTTCGCCTGCTTGCGCCGCGTGGCTGTCCTTTTGCTTCGGTCGTTTGATTCTAGACAGTGGAACTCCGCAAGTCAACGAAGCCGGACAAAGTGAAACTTATTTGGATATCTCTTGCCGCGCTCGGACCGCGGGCCGCGCCCCGCCAGATCGCCGACCAACCGCGCGAAAACCCGGAGCATGCTGCGCGGCCGGAACATCGCCAGCAGGTTGAAGAACTTGCGCGGCCGCAGGTAGAAGCGCAAGTAAGCCCGGTAACGGAGCGCGACCAATCGCCGCGCCGAAAAATCCAACAGCTCGCAGGTCGGCGACAATTGCGGCTGGTAGCGGCTCCAATCGCGGTGCAGCAGCCGCAGATTCTCGCGGCCTTCTTCGGCCAGGCGTCCGCCCTCCGTGCCGGGAAAAGGGACGAACGAAAAATAGCTGACGAAATCCGGATCGAGCCGGCGCGAAAAGGCAACGGTCTCGCGCACGGTATGCCGATTGTCTCGCGGCAGGCCCAACACGAACGACACGTCGGTCAGCAAACCGATCTCACGACACCAGCGCACCGCGCTCAGCCCCTGCTGCAGCGTGGTGTTTTTGCACACGCCTTCGAGCACGTGTTGATTGCCCGACTCCATTCCCAGCAGAATCACGCGGCAGCCGGCGCGCTTCATGACGGCCAGCATCTCCCGGCTGATCGTGTCCACGCGCGACGTGCAGTTCCAGATCAGCCGACCCGGTACGCCGCGCTCGATCAGAAGTTCACAGAGCGCGTTAGTCCGGTGGGCGTTCACGGTGAACGTTTCGTCGAGAAATTGCACGCCGTCGGCCTGCCAGCGTTCGGTTCCGGCGAACAGTTCGTCGACCACATCGTTGATGTCGCGCGTCCGCACGACGGCGCCGGTCACGCGCTGGCAGAACGAGCAACGAAACGGGCAGCCGCGGCCGGACATCATCGGATAGTCGCGGCCGTGCGCGCGGTACATCGGCGCGAAACGATCCATCGGAAACAGATGCCAGGCCGGTCGAGGGAGAGTTTGAAGATCGGTCGGTTTGCCCGGCGGATTGGCGGCGATCTCGCCGTCGCGGCGCCAAACCAACCCCGGAACATCTTCGAGTCCGTCGCCGTTTTGCAGCGCGCCGAGAAGGGTAAGGATATAGTCTTCCGCCTCCCCGACGAATCCGAAATCGAACGCGGGAAACGAGGCGAGCGTTTCGCGCGGCAGGGCCGTGACGTGCCAACCCCCGACGATGGTTTTGACGTGCGGAGCGGTCTGTTTGATATCCGCCGCCAGGTCCCCGGCGGTCATTACCTTGCTGGTCGGCGCGGAAAAACCGACGACCTCCGGTTGAAAGGCGTCCACCTCAGCCAGCAACTCTTTTCGCGGATCGCGAGCCAGCGCCGCGTGGAACACGCGCACCTCATGACGCGCCTCCAGCAGCCGCGCGGCCAGGTAAGCCAGGCCGAGTTGCGGAATCGCGAAATTGCTGTAACGCAATCCTTCGGCCGGTTCCAGGAGCAGGATTTTCATGCCCGCGCGCACCCCTTTCCCGGGCCACGATATCCGGGGGTGGAAGGCTCGTCAACAAAGCGCCGGCCGGGCGCGAAAAAACGAATTGCCTTCGCGGCAGGCGAGCGCGGTTGATCCGTCGCGGAATTCGAGACTACGATGAGAAACAAGGCGAAGCGAACAACGGGCGTGAAAGGAAGATGATGTCGGCGCGCGCTGAGACAGGATCATCGTGGGTTGAACGCGCGAGGTCGCTGCCGCCGATCGCCGCGGACGTGGCGCTGCTGGTCTTGCTCCTGGCGCTGCGCACCTGGCTCTTCGCCAAGTTCTACTTCGTCAATCTGTTCAGCGCCAATCAAATGCTCGAGGAGATGATCTACTCCACCGTGTCGCTGGATTTGTCGCGCGGCCTCTATTGGGCGCCGATCGTCCACGGTTACGGCATTCCGTTTCATCTGTATTGGCTGACCGGCAAATTTTTGCAGCTCTTCGACCGGCCGGTGTTTGCGATCGGATATTTTCATTTTCTCGCCGACAGCCTGCTCGCGCCGATCGTCTACGTGGTGGGGAAAAGGTTTTTTGATCGCGGCGTCGGACTGCTCGCGGCGTTTTTGGCCGTTCTCTCGCCGGTCTACTCGTATTGGAGCACCTTGCTCATTCTGGAAAGTGCGATTTTCCAGGCGCTCGCGTTGTACTTCATCCACTTGGCGTTGCGCCGCCGACAAGCCGGTCTTCTCCTGCTGGCCGGGCTGCTGTTCGGCTTTTCGCACGGCGGCAGCCGGTTCTCGCCGTTTTTCATTCTCGCCACCGCGCTCTGGCTGCTGTGGACGCGGCCGCCAAGCTTGCGGCTTCGGCGGAGCATCGTTTTTCTCGGTTTGGGGTATTTGCTCAGCGCCACACCGATGATCATCGGCGTCATCCAACGCCCGGCTTTGCTGCTGGGGTTTCTCGGCGGACTTTCCGGGGGAGGCATCGACCATTTCGTGATGGACCGGCCGCTCTGGGGAGGTTTGCCCAGCAAGGTTTTCGAGTTTCTTTTCCCCTTCGTTGTTTATCAGCCGTTCGTGACGATTCCTTTTTTCGCGGCGCTCGTGGCGCTGATTCGCCGCCGGCGTGACTCCGAGAGCGATCCGGCGGCGTTGCTGTTGTGGTTCAATGTCGGCGTACTTGCCTTCGCGCTGACTTTTCTCGTCACCTACCGCGAACCTTCCGCGCTCGGCTCATTCCTGCACCGGCCGCTGCGATATTTTTTCGTTTTCACGCCGTTCATCGAGTTGCTTGCCGCCCAGTGGGTGATGCGGATGCTGCGGCGCGTTTCGCCCGAACACGAGATGCGACTCGCCCGCGCCGTGTGTCTGGCGTTTGCGGGCGCCGTCTTCATCATCGGCCTGTCGATGCGCGCTCCGGTCGGTCCGCCGAGTCTGTTCGACAAACTCGGCGTCAAAGAAGAATCGACCTTATTGACCAATCTGTTTCCGCAAGACACCTACCGCTATTACACCGGCCATTGGTTTCCGCTCGGCGCCGGCGCGGTGATGAGCAAGGAAAAGAGTTCGCTGCCGGCGATGGAGCTTTACGCCTTCGAAGCGTTCCGCGATCCGTTGCGCGTGGAGTTCACGTATCACGGCGTCCCGGTGCACGTGCGGTCGTGGTTCATGAACATGCCGATCGTGGATTTGGCCAAGGTGTTTCGCCTGGGGCAGCCGGTGGGTCCGGCGCTGCCCGTCTACTTCGATCTCGCCTCCAAGGCGAAGATCGCGGCGGAGGTGACGCGGCTGCGCGACGACCGAAATTTCAGCGAAACCTTTCGCGCCGCTTTGTCCGACCGCGACCTGATGAAGCGGCTCAATCCCCAACTGCCGCCCGCGTGCCGCGTGATCACCGATAACGCCGACGAAGAAATCGTCAAATGTCTGATGCCGACCGTCGCCTATCGTGATTTGAAATTGCGGTTCGATCGCCGCGAGGCCGGCGACCCGAGCGCGGACTTCATCGCGCCGCCCGGCCTGCCGTTTTTCGGTTTCATCGGCTTCGGCTGGCACAACGGCATCAACCTTTATACGGCCGAAGACCCGCTGGTCAAAAACGAACTGCGGCTCAAGTTCCAACGCGGCCTGGTCTACGATGAGCATCTGTGGAACGAGTTCTATGTCCGCGTTCGACCGGGCCGCTATACGTTCACCATCGTCTGCAAGCCGTTGGAATTCGACAAACCGGTGCTGGTCGATTTTCCGGGCAGCACGGTCGTACACATCACGCGCACCTTCAACAACGAATGGATGACGGAAGAAGTCGTTTTGGACGCGAACGACGGGCTGGTGGTGAGCTTCGGGAAATGGGCGTCGTTTTTACTGTACTCGATGGAGCTTCACGCGGCGCGTTAGCGCGCCAGGCTGTACCAGTACCAAAAAGCCCGCCAGATTTCGCGCACCGAATTCGCGCGCAGCACGTCGACGAAAGTTCGCAGCAGTTTGCTGGGGCGCAGAAAGAAACGGCGATAGGCTTTGCGCCGCAGGTTCACCAACTGCTCGTGCGACAAGGTGTCGGTCGCGAAGACCGGTTTCCCGTGCCACGAGTATTCGCTCCACGACTTGGCGGTGATGAAGCCTTTTTGGCGGTAGAGATCGTAGGTCCGCGTGCCGGGGAAGGGCAGCATCATGATGAACGAGGAGTACGTCGGATCGATTTCGATGGCGAAGCGAATGGTCTCCTCGACGTTTTCCGGCGTCTCCCCGGGATTGCCGACGATGAACGTGGCCCAGGTTCTGATTTGCGTTTTTTTCAGCAGGGCGAAGGCGCGTCGGATGTCGGCCAGCTCCAGCTTCTTGTTCGTCTCGCGCAGCACCGCGGCCGAACCGGATTCCGCCCCGATCTGCACTTCCACGCAGCGCGAGGCCGCCATCTCGTCGGCCAGTTCGGGCGTGATGGTGTCGGCCCGCGTGTGGCAAATCCACTTCATGCCGGGTTGGCGATCGCGGATATAGCGCATGATCTGCACGGCGCGATCGGGGCGTGCGAGGAACGTGTCGTCTTCGATGAAGACCAGGTCGACGCCGAAACGGCCCGCCAGTCGGTCGATCTCTTCCGTCACTCGCTCGACCGAGAAGAAGCGCACCTGCGATTTCCACAAGAACTCGTTCGCGCAGAAACGGCAGCCGAACGGGCAGCCGCGCGAGGTCAGCATCGTCATGAATCGCCGATAGCGGTGCGGATACGAATGGAGATAGGCTTCGCGCGGCAGCAGGTCGATGGCCGGCATCGGCACGCGGTCCAGCGGATCGATGAACGGGCATTCCCCGCCCCGCAGTTTTTCGCCGCCCGGCAGTAATTGGATGCAGCCGTCGATCGGTTCGCGCCGCTGCTCGGGCACCGCGCGCCGGACATACTCCGCCAACGATTCCTCACCCTCGCCGACGAAGATCGCATCGACGCCGGGCGCCGGTTCGTCGGGCAGGGCGGTGATGTGCGGGCCGCCCAGCACCACGCGACAATTCGGCAGCCGCGTGTGGAGGCGAACCGCCATCTCGCCCGCGATGTCGCGCGTGGCCGTGACGACGCTGAAGCCGACCACATCCGGCGCGGCGGCGAGCAGGATCTTTTCCAGTTCGTCCGCCGCGCCGATCTTCTCGGCGATGCAATCGATGATGCGGACTTCGACCGACGAACCGAGCTTCTGCTGCAAGCTCGCGGCGAGGTAGGCCAGTCCGAGCGGCGGCCGCGCGTAGTTGAACGACCGCCGGCCGGCTTGCGGGAAGTAAGAAAACGGCGGGTTCACCAAGACGATGCGGGACAAGCGTTTCTCCTCAGTTGTCATCCGCTTTCTTTTCCAGCACCAGAAAAAAGCGCCAACCCAGACGAGGCCAACGCCGGATCACCGTCCGCTCCAGAAAGTTCTCGATGGGTCGCCACCAGGCCAGCGGCAGTCGCGCCCAAAAGGACAACCGGCGACTGAACGAAGCCAGCATCCCGGTCAGATGAAAATAGATTTCCGCCAACGGATTCATCGACCGGCAGAGGATCGGCGCGAAACCTTCGGCGGCGAAGCAGCCCAGCACTTTCGCCGGCGCGAGCGATGCTTCGTCGGGACTGAGCAGGCCATACGCCCTTCCCACGATGTCGCCCAAGCGGCGCAACGGGTGGTCGCCGACGGGATCGGAAATGATGACGTGACCGCCCGCCCTCAGCAAGCGGCCGCAGGTTTGGGCGAAGCGCGGCAGATCGAGATGGTGCAGCGATTGGAAACAAGCGATCACGTCCGGCTTCAAATCGGCCGCGACCGGCCCGTTGATGTCGCCGAAACGCAGTTGAATTTTCTCGGGGCGGCAATCGAGTTGGCGGTCGTACACGTAGGTGCGGCGGCAAGCCAACCCGCGATTGACGAAACGCGGCGACAAATCGACGCCGATCGCTTCCTTGGCCCCCAGCGATTTCAGATAGTAGAGCACGCGCGGGTGGCCGCACGCAGCTTCGAGCACGACCTTGTCTTTGATCAGCGCCGGATCAAGAAGAGCGAATTGCCGATCCCAGGTCAGCAAAACTTTGTTGATCAGCCAGCGGCGCAGCGGCGTCGCGTCGTATTCCAGAAAATCCAGCCAATAGCGGTGGTGCTCGTCATAATGTGCGAGTTCGCGCTCCAGAGCTTCTTCCGAACGAGAGAGGCCCACACTGTCTCCGTGTTCGATTCGCCGTCCAGCGGCAATCTACATGACCTCCGGCGGCGCGTCAAAACGAGAAGCGTGTTTACGGTCGAGCGCGTCGCGCCAGCAGCGCGGCGATGAACCGCGAGTTGAGGCGGAAGAGCAGGCGATGACGGCGCGGGCCGCCGAAGAAGCGGGCGACGATCCACTCGCGTACGCGCCATTTCCACGTCTCCTTGGCCGACAGCGCACGAAAGCGGTCGAACGTGAGCGGATCGGGGCGCAGCAGGTGGTCGGCGGGCGGCATAGGGAAATCCCACAGCGACGAGTCGATCAGATTGATCCAGCGGTGACGGCGATAGTACTCCAGCAGCAGGCGGTTCATCGCGGGCTGTTCACGCAGGCCGCGCAGATGCAGGTTGACCGCCAGATCGGCGCGCGCTTCGCCCGCCGTGGCGGTCGCTCGATCGAGGGCCTCGACCTCGGACGCTTCCGCATTCACCGAGCCGTGATTGCGGATGAAAAAATAGGCGAGGAACAGACGGCGAAAACTGCGGGCCAGTCGCCGCACATCCTCCGGCTGCGGCACGCGGTAAAACTCGTAGTACAAATCGAGATCGTAGTGCTGCGACAAAATCGGCTCGGCGTAATCGCGCTCGAGTACATGCAGGAAGTCGGCGATGATATAAGCGCGGCGCAAATGCGGCGTGGCTTCGACGCGGCGCAGGTCGGCCGCCACGCGCTCGGGCGAGCGGCTGACCAGACTGCGCCCGCAAAGCAAACGCTGCGCGCGCTCGTTGCCGAGACAGTAATCGCACGGATACTTGCAACCTTTGAACACCGGGATGAACGGGTAGATCCAAATCGGATACGGGCTGCGCTGCGCGTCGCGCGCCGCGCGGTCGAGCGAAGGAAACCAGTCGATGTTGAGGTAGTCGCCCGCGTCGTAGTCTTCTCGCGTGAGTTGATACGAGAGCGGATTGGCGAAGCTCCGGCTGGAGACATTCGGAATATCGGCGGGGTTGGCGCCCTGTAACAGCGCATCGACCAGCAGCGGCAGCGGCCGCTCCGCATCGCCGCGAACCACGAAATCAACGGCCGAGCGCTGCAGCAGGTCGTCCGCGAAAATCGTGGCGCTGTAGCCGCCGGCGATGACCCGCACCGCGGGGTTGATTCGTTTCGCGCGTTCCGCGATTCGCATGGCCGAGTCGAGCGCGAAGAACCACTGCACATCCAGCAGCAACACGCGCGCCGCGCGCAGATGCTCGTCAGTCAGCTCGCGCGCAAACACGCCGCGCACGCCGGGCCCCAGCGAGTTGGCCAGTGCGATCACGCCCATCGGAACCTGGTTGTCGCGGCCGAAGCACCGATGTCGCGGATGCACGAACAGGATCGAGCCGGGCGCCAGCGCGGAAGTCATGGGTAGAATCTAGTGGAGCGGGCGCGCGTTTTCAATCGACGGCCGGCGTTTGTCCGCTGCGGCATGTTGCGTTATCATGATCGCGGTTCCAACCACGCGCCCAAATTTTCGGTGAGGTCCGACGATGAAGAAAAAGCTGCTCATCCCGATGCTGTTGATTCTCATCCTCGTCTTGATCGCGGGGGCGGCCGAGGCGCAAGACTTCAAGTACGCGCTGAGCATCTTTCACTGCAACATTCAATACGTAATCGGCGGGCTTTACGGCTTCGTGTTTCCGCCGGAGTTCGTCAATTGGGATTTGGGACCCGACCAGACCGAGAACATGATCATCGTACAAGGCTTCAAACCGATCCTCGATATTCTGCAGGACCACCCGGATTGGACGTTCACCGTCGAGATGCAGGCTTACTACGCGGAGGTCATCGCGGCGCGCTACCCGGATATTCTGCAGGAGCTCAAGGACCTGGTCGACGGCGGGCAGGTCGAACTGGTCAGCTTTCACTACAGCGACCAGATGTTCATCGGGTTTCCGTATCAGGACTGGAAGCACAGCATCGACCTGACCAAAAAAACCTTCGCCGACCTCGGCCTCACGCTGTCGGGCGTGGTGTTCTGCCAGGAAGGCGAGGGCGCCGAGGGCATGGCGACGCGGATGGCGGAAGAGGGCTACGACGTGATGGCCTGGCCGGTCAACCTGTGGCGCTATTTGCACGGCGAACCGAGCGAAGACCCCTATTACAACTTCGGCGATGTCCACATGATCATCGCGGCGAAGAGCATTCACGACACGGTGCACGGAGTGGACGTCAGTTGGACCTACATGGACGACGGCGAGCTGATGGCCGCCGGCGGCATCGATCCATACTTCCCGTGGTTCTTCAACACCAAACCGAAAGCGGTGGCGGAGTATGTCGCCGGCGTGCAGGCGTTGGCGGACCAGGGCTACAAGGTCAGTTCGATCGGCGGCTACGTGCAGGACATGATTGACGCGGGCATCCCCGCGGCCGATCCGCCGCCGCTGCTCGACGGCACCTGGCAGCCGGATTCCACCGACGGCACGTCGCGCTGGTTCGGCCATCGCGGGCTGTGGGGCAAGGACGAGCGCGATAACCACGTCCGCTCGCTGAACATGATGGCCCATCGCGAGATCGTCGCCGCCGAAACCGCGGCCCAGGTCGCGGGGCTCGACCGCGCGGACGTGCTGGCCGAGGCGTGGCGCCAGCTCATCATCGGCGAAACCTCGGACGGCACCGGCATCAATTGTTTCAAGGGTGAGGTTGAGTTCACGATCGCCAGTTCGGCCGAGGCGTTCCGCATCGCGCACGACGTGATCGACGAGGCGAAGCAGGCGCTCGGTCTGGATCACGTGCTGATCGATTCGGCCGCCGGCACGGTCATCCCGGGCGATTTTGCGTGGCCCGGCGCGGCGGTTGCGCAGGGGCCGTTCGACGTCAAGATCAAGACCACGAAACGCACCTGGAAGACGAAGTGGTTCCGGCTCGAAGGCCCGCCCGAGACGTACCGGCTGGAGATTTCATTCAGCGCCGGGGCCGACAATCACGCGCGCGAGATTTATGTCACCTTCCCCGGCAATACCAGCGACATCATCACCACCACGGCGCTGATTGACGACGAGGTGCGCACCTGGCGCCGCGCCGACTTCACTTTCCTAAGCGGGCATTGGTACCTGCCCGGGCCCATCGGCCTGTTCGGCCTGGGAAACGATTGGTGGTTGGTCAAAGACATGGCCAACGTGCACGTCATCGCGCGGATCGAGGACGGCAGCAACGATCTGCGCATCGAAGACGAAAGCGCGCCGTGGTTCGAAACGATCACGTGGGACTTTTACCTCATGCACGGCACGGACGCGCAAGCGCTGGCGCTGGCCGATTCGATCAACGTTCACCCCACCTTGGCGCGGTAAGGAGGCGAACATGAGACGTTCGCTGCTCATTCTGCTTCTCGTGCTGGCGTCGGCGCTGGTGATCGCCGCCTGTCAGAAACAAAACAACGGCGATGATGATGCTTCACCGGCGCCGGACGACGATACGACCATCGACGATGATGCGGTCGCCGACGACGATCAAATCGACGACGACACGTCGCCGCCGCAGGCGCAGAATTTTCACTTCGACTTCAAGTTCGAGATCGCGTTCGCCGCGCACATGACGATGAAGCAATACTCCGACCTGACGCTTACGGCGGAATTCACGCCCGAGCAGCGGTTCGACGTCATCGCCGCCAACGCGCCGCTCGAGGGAGAAGGCAAACTGGTGCTCTTGCCCGAATCGTACGGCCGTATGATCATGCTCAAGTTCCAGGGGCCGGCGCTCAACCGCGGACCATGCGGCAGCCGGCCGGTCAGCTACGCGATGGCGCTGACCGCGAAAGAGAACAACGGCTACCTGGTCGGCAGCGTCACCGCGTACTGCGGCGCCGATACGTACACCGGACATCCCGCGCGCGTGATGCGGCTGTCCGGTTTGCAGGAACGCAAATAGCGAAGGGCACAATCAAGGATTGCGTGAGTAAGGAGGGTGTGATGGCCAAAGCGAAGAAACCGCCGGACCTTTGTGAGCGCGCGTACGCCTATTCCCTGCGCGCCGTCAAGCTCTATCAGGCGCTCCAGCGGCACAAGGACGGCGCCGCGCTGATCATCGGCGAGCAGTATCTGCGACAGGCGACGGCGGTCGGCGCGCTGCTCGAACTCGCCGCCGCGAGCCTGACGCGCGCGGAAATTGCGAACCACCACGCGGCGGCGCGGCAACAGGCGCGAGCGAGCCTCTATTGGCTGCACGTGCTCGCGGCTTCCGGGCTGGTGGAGTCCTCGCGGCTGGCGGCGATCACCCAGGAAACGGAAGAGATCGTCGCGCTGCTCGAAAAAACGACCGGCGCAAAAAAATAGTCGGCGAGTAAAAAGCAAACGGGCCGGTGTCGTCGGCGCGACCTCGTTTCTCACGGAACGAAATTCAACACCCAATCCGCAAACTTCGTCGCGGTGTGCATCAAATCGACCACGGGTTCATTCGCCGGTTGGGCCGCCGGCGTGTTGACCAGCGCGTCGAGCCACGCGGCCGGGTCGTCCTGGGCGAGAATGCCGGGCAGGTGGTAGACGCCGATGTGCTGCACCCGCGCGGCCTTGGCCGCAGCGACGTCGGCGGCGAACGCGTCGAGCGACGTATAACCCGTTTCGCCGGCCGTCGGCACGATTCCGACGGCCACTTCGGCGGCTTCGCCGAAGTATTGGACCAGCTCCTGGCCGTACGAGTAGACGAAGTAGGGCCCCAGCGGCAGGCCGATGTCCTCGCTCCAGAGCGTCGTGTACGGCGTGGTCGCCCACCGATCGAACGCCGCTCCCTGCAGGGGAATGTCGCACACGTCCTGAATGTCGGGGTCGCCGTCGGCGAAGTCGTCGGGGATGATCGGGTAGGTGGTCACCTGCACCGCGTAGCCGAGCGCGTGCAAATCGTCGACCAGCGATTGCACCTTGGCCGCGTTCTGCGCGAACAGCGTGCGATCGCGGTTGTCGAGCAGCAATTGGATCGCGGCGGCATAGTCGCCGTTGTCGACGAACTGCTTGAACTGGTCGATCTTCGGATGACCGAGCTCCATGTTCAGCACGATGGTGTCGATGCCGTTCGGCGCCGTATTGACGAAATCGAGCGTGGTCCATACGTTCGCGATGAACAAATCGAGATCGTCCTCGCAGCCCCACGAGCCGTCGCTCGAATTCAGCAGCGGCCACAACTTGACCGGCACGTTTTGCTCGTACGCGGCGGTCAGCAGCGCGGTCAGGTCGGGCCCGATGTCATACGGCCGGACGTTCAGGTACAAGATCAGGTTGCGTTCGACAAACAGATCGAGATTGGCCAATACGTCGGCCATCGGCATGTTGTCGACTTTGAGATTGTATTCAAACGTGATGGTATCGTCATCAACGCTGTCGTCGTCGACGCTATCATCGTCAACGCTGTCGTCGTCGATGGCATCGTCGTCGGAGTCGTCATCAACCGCGTCGTCATCAGGCGTGGTGTCATCATCGGCGGGCGTGGTGTCATCGTCGGGCGTGGTGTCGTCGTCGGGCGCGGTATCATCGTCGGGAGTTGTATCGTCATCGGGCGTGGCGTCATCGTCCGGCGTAACATCGTCGTCCGGCGTAACATCGTCATCCACATCATCGTCGCTTGAATCATCGTCGAGCGCGTCGTCGTCGACGTCGTCATCGGCGGATCTACTGTCTTCGCTTCGACCGTGGGCGCAGGCGATCAACAAGATGGGAAGCAGCATCATGGCGACAATCAATATTCGGCGCGACATCGAGACCCTCCGCGAGATTCGAGAGACAATGTAACCCCGAAACCAGAAAAGCAAAAAGCCCGGCCGCAACCGGGCGGAGAGAACGGAAGGCGGCTCGCGACTACAGGTAGCCCAGGTCCTTCAGCCGCTTCTTGATCTTTTCTTCTTCTTCGGGGCTGTAATCAGCGCCTTCGGCCGCGGGAATGAAACCCATCAACTCAAGGGTGCGAATGATTTTGTCGTGCGACTGCTCCGGCGTTTCCTTCGACGAGTCGATGGTGATCTCCGGATTATCCGGCGGCTCGTACGGGTCGTCGACGCCGGTGAAGCCTTTGATCTCGCCGGCCATCGCCTTCTTGTACAGGCCTTTCACGTCGCGCTCCGCCAGCCGCTCCAGCGGGCAGGACACGTAGATTTCGACGAACCGGCCGATCAGCTTGCGGTTCTCATTGCGGATCGCTTTGTACGGGCTGATGGCGGCGCCGATCGCCACCACGCCGTTGCGCGTCAGCAGATTGCAGACGAAACCGATGCGGCGAATGTTGATGTCGCGGTCTTCCTTCGAAAAACCCAGGCCCTTGCTCAGGTTGGTGCGCACAACGTCGCCGTCGAGCACCTCGACGTTGAGCCCGCGTTCGAGCAGCGTCTGCTCGACCATGTTGGCCAGGGTGCTTTTACCCGACCCGGAAAGTCCGGTGAACCACAGCGTGAAGCCCTTCTGCATGTTGTGTCTCTCCCTTCGCTAGATAATGCTTTTGCCGATCATGTCCGCGGGAACTTCGAGGTCGAAGTAGCGCAGAATGGTCGGCGCAATGTCGTAAATCGAGTATGCCGGCCGCGCCGTCGGTTTCGCGCCGCCGGGCAACGACAGCACGAAGATGCCGTGCCGCGCGTGATTCGCGTCGTCGGGGCCGGTGTCGTTTTCGAAAATGTGAATCTGGCCGCCGCCGATCGTGCCCGCGCTGCGCCAGTTCAGGTCTCCGAAATAGACGATCAGGTCGGGCGCGACGCCTTTGACCTCGCGATAAATTTTTTCCGGCCGCAGCACGACGGTGCCGATGTTGACGCCCTTTTCATCGGGAATCGCTTCGAAGTCTTTTTGAATTTGGTCGCGAAACGTCGCGTACTCGCTCGGCTCGATAATGCCTTCCGGTTCGCGGCCCTTCACGTTGAAGAAGATGCGACTGTAGTAACCGCCTTCGCCCCAGGCCTTCGTGCCCGACCAGTCGATGTTGTCCATCTTCATCTTGCTGGGTTGGTCGGGAATCTGCTTGAGCTTCAGGTAGCCCTTTTGCCGCAGCCATTCGTTGACGCAGATCGCGCCGTGCATCGTTTGTGCGCCGTGATCCGAGACGACCATCACCGCGGTTTCGCCGTCGATCACCTGCAGCAATTCGCCGACGCGGTCGTCGACGTACTTGTAATAGTCGCGGATCGCGAACTCGTATTTGTTGCCGGGTTCGAACAGCCGGTGCTTCTTGTCGTGGAAACGCCAGAAGGCGTGATGGATGCGGTCGATGCCCATCTCGACCATCATGTAGAAGTCGTGCTCGCCGCGCCGCACGAATTCGCGAAACACTTTGAAGCGACGCTCGGTCATTTTGTAAATCTGTTCGAGCAGCCAATCCTTATTGTCGGTGCGGAAATCCTTCACGTCGATGATGTAGTCGCCGTCGGCCAGCGCGTCGAGCTGCCCGGCCAGTTCGGGCGGGTAGGTCCACACGACGTCTTTGTTCGGCGTCAGAAAGCAGCCGGCGATCGCGCCGCGCAACGGCTTGGGCGGGTAGGTCTGCGGCACGCTGAGCGCGAAGGTCGACAAGCGTGCGCGCGACAGATACGCCCACACCCGCTTTTCTTTCACGTATTCGTTGTTGGCGAAAAACAGGTCTTTGTAACCGTGGTCCGACCGGTTGCGAAAGCCGTAGAAGCCGAGCTGACCGGGGTCTTTGCTGGTCATCATCGCGGTCCAGGCCGGCACGGTGATCGGCGGGTCGGTGCTGCGCAGCGGGCCCCAGATGCCTTGCGCGCGCAAGCGGCTGATGTTCGGCATGAGGTCGGCGAACTGCTCGAAGACGAGCGACGGCTCGGCGCAATCCAAACCAATGACGACGAGCTTTTTCAAGGAAGTCTCCTACTCGGTTTGGCTCTGGTAGTACTTCATCAGGATGTCCGCGACTTCGGGCCGCGAGAACTCGACCGGCGGACGCTCGCCTTTCACAAGCATCTCGCGCACCTTGGTGCCGGACAAAAACACCTGGTGTTCTTTGCCGTGCGGGCAGGTCTTCGCGGTGCCCATGTTGCCGCAGGCTTTACAGTAAAACGAGTTGTCGAACATCATCGGCGTGATGTCGATCTCCTCCGGCCGGAACTGCTGGAAAATATTCTGCGCATCGAACGAGCCGTAGTAGCTGCCCACGCCGGCGTGGTCGCGCCCGATGATAATGTGCGTGCAGCCGTAGTTCTTGCGCACCAGCGCGTGGAAAATCGCCTCGCGCGGTCCGCCGTAGCGCATCGCGGCGGGGAAAATGCTGATCGCCACACGGCCCTTGGCGTAATAGTTGTCGATCAGGGCCTTGTAGCACGCCATGCGCACGTCGCCGGGGATGTCGCCTTTCTTCGTCGCGCCCATCAGCGGATGAATCAGCAGCGCGTCGACCTGTTCGAGCGCGCACTTCTGCAAATACTCGTGCGCGCGGTGAATCGGGTTGCGCGTCTGAAACGCCACGATCGACTTCCAGCCTTTGGTCTTGAAGAGCACGCGCGTCTCTTTCGGCTCGAGGCGAAACTCGTTGAAGTCGTCGTGCGCGATCTTGTTGAACAGGGTGATCGGCCCGCCGAGATAGGTGTTGGTGATCGACTTCAGGTACTGCACGCTCGGGTGCGCGGGGTCGTCGGTGAGATATGATTTCTTCGCCTCTTCGCCGTGATCGACCCGGTAGACTTCCTCGACTTCGATCACCGCGACGATGCGTCCCAGGTCGTCGAGCAGGGCGACCTGTTCGCCGGCCTTGTGTTTCCGCGTGTCGCCGGGCTTGACCGCCAGCGTGATCGGCAGGCTCCAGACCGGGCCGCTCGCCAGGTGCATGTTGTCGAGCACGCCCTGAAAGTCGTCGCGGCCCATGAAGCCTTCGAGCGGGCTCATGGCGCCACAGCCGATCATTTCAACGTCGGCCAGTTCGCGTTCGTTGAGTTGAATCTTGGGCAATTCGGCGGCCTTGGCGAGCATCGCCTCGCGCATTTCGCCTTTGGCCATCCGATCGATCAATCGGCCGCCATGAGGTCTGATCATCGATTCGTCCTTTCTGTGGTCGCGGGGTCGAAGGTCACAGATACCCGAGGTTTCGCAGTCGTTGTTTGATCGCGGCGATCTCGTCGCCGGTGAGTTCGCCGGCTTCTTTGGCCGTGGTCTTGCCGCCCATCTGTTCGCCCACGAGGTCACGCAAGATATAGACGATGAATTCGGTGGGGCTCGAGAAACCCGAATCCGCCACGAGAACCTGAATCTTTTCGTACAACGGCCGCGGTATCTTGATCGTCACCTTGTTTTCCATCGAGACTCCCAACAGGCTCTCGCCTGACTATGGATAGAGTGTAGACTACAAATAGAGTGTTGTCAACGGAGGCAAGCATTCGAACGTTCGGAGCGCGGCGATTCGACCGATTGCCGTCTCGGCAAAAGGCTGTTAAAAAGACGCGGTCCTGGAAAGAGGCGATGGAATGAAATCAGCGAGATGGTTCGTTCTGTTCGGTATTTGCTTGGCGCTCATCGCGTGCCAGGCGGTGGACCACCACTCAGGCGCGACCGGCCATCAGCCCGCCGCCGATGACGACGATGCCNNCGATGACGACGCCGACGACGACAGCATCGTCGACGATGATTGCGCTTCGCCGCATCAGTTCCTCTATGAGCTTTCGCCTGGCAAGCGCGATATTCCGTTTCCGTCCGATTTGTTCACGCGCGCGGATATGTCGTCGAGCACGGGTCGTCGCGTGGAAATGGACGGACAAACGACGTTGTTTCTCGACCGCCTGTTGGATGTCTTCGGCTTTCTCCGTTCGGCGTTGGATCGGCTGGAAGGGTTCGGCGTCACCACGCCGGTGATGTTGCCCGCCGACAGCGAACCTGACATGGCGACGCTCCCCGGCGCCGCCGATCCCGGCCCGCAGGACAGCGTGTTCCTGGTTCGCTTCGACGACAGC
>PMZC01000351.1 GCA_003170555.1 Deltaproteobacteria bacterium | reverse complement strand
ATCCCGGAACGCCCTCGTGGGTGGTGGCGATTTCGGTCAGCGGCGGCGACACGTTGATCCGCGAAAACACCATGAACTGCGACTACCATGCCGACTTGAGCCACGGAGTTTATTTGACCGGCTGGGCGGTCGCCACGTTGGTCGACAATCAGATTTGCGCCGGGCGTTCATTAGAGGAAAGCGTCGGGGTCAAGGTCTACGGCGCGACGGCTACGCTGATCAACAACGTCATCGACGCCGGGCAGAGCGAGCAATGGACCACCGGCGTGGACCTGTCCGAACAAAATACGGTCGTGTTGATCGGCAACGACATTTACGGCGGACGCGGTCCGGAAACGTGCGGCGTGTCGGTCTACGGCGGCGGGCCCACCGGCAACCTCGTCACAATGCTCAACAACGTGGTCGACGGCGGCGCGGGCACGGCTTTCAGCTACGCGGGGGAGTTCACGGTCCTGGGCGACCACGTAACGATGCTGAACAACGACCTGGTCGCCGGCGATGTCGGCTGCCTGGTCAAAACGACGGCGAGCTGCATGAACACCCCGTCGGAGATCGACGCGTGCGATTGGTACGACTGTGACCAGGCCGGCGGCGACATCAGCGCCGACCCGCGCTACGTCGATCAGGCCGGCGGCGACTATCATCTGAGCGAGGACAGCGCCTGCATCGACGCCGGCGTTGCGCCGTGGAATTGGTCGGACGACGTTTTCGCCGCGTTTGATTTCGAGGGGGATATCAGACCCGCCGGAGCAAACTGGGATATCGGCGCCGACGAGTACGCGGCCGGTCGACGCTAATAATTCGTCGCTTGATCGATCTTGCCCGCGCGTTTGGCGCGATGTTCAAACCAGAGGAACGACTTCCAACCGATATACAGATAGACCACGGTCAGGACCAATAAAATCGCCAGCAGCTCCCAATCGGGCAAGGCGCCGAGTGGTTTGTCGAAACCCGTGACGCCGAACACGCGCCGCGACGCTTCGACCCAATGCGTCAGCGGGTTGAGCCACGCCAGCGGCCGCAGCCACCAGGGCAGGTACGTCGTGGGATAGAGCACGCCGCACAGCAGCAGAAAAACGCCGCCCACGCCTTCGGCCAGCAGCAGCGAGTGCCGCGCGGTTATGAGCAGCATGCCGGCGAAGAACAAGCCGATGCCGCAGGCCGCCGCCAAACCGAGCGGCAAGGACATCGCGAGCAGGCCCCAGCGAACGCCGCCCAGGCTGATCGGCAGGCCCAGCGGCCAACGGCCGACCAGCAGCGTCAGCAGCACGCTGGTGAGCGCAACGGCCAGCAGCGTCACGGCGCGGCCGATCACCGTCCAGACGAACGGCGCCGGCGCGATGTAGACGTAGCGGATGATTTGGTAATGCTCGCGATCGGAGATGATCGCCCACGACAACCCGCTGGCCAGCGCGCCGAAGATCATGAAGAACGCGTTGCCGATGAAAATCGCGAAGAAGTGCGGATCGGCGCCGGGCGACGCGCTGACCACCTTGTAGAGAAAGTAGAGCAGGATGCACAACGACAGCGGCCGCACCGCTTCGTACAAAATGTACAGCGGAACATTGGTCCAGTTCGACTCGATCTCCCAGCCGATCTTCATCGACGCGACGATGGCGCGGGCGAGGCGGCGGGTCATTGCCACCTCAGCGACATCGTGCCGCGCTGTTTGCCCTGCTGCTCCAGCAGGCGCATCAGACGGACCGCGCCGAACGTGAAGACGGTGGTCATCGCGGCGAGCGCGAGCGCTTCGGTCCGCGGCGACAAAAAGCCGAGCGACGCGCCGCCGACGAGCACGAGTTGGCGCACGCCGTCGAGGCCGAGCGTCAGCGGAATCAGCGCGGCGAACGCGACCAGAATCCGGCCCAGGTGCGTGACCGGGAAGTAGAGGCCGGAAAGCAGGTAGATCGGCTCCATCAGAATCTGATTCAAGCGCATGCCGACGCGACCGACCATGAAGTAGGCGCTCGACGCGGCCATGCCCAGCGAGAAGAGCGAGGTCATCGTCAACAGAAACACCAGGGTCAAAAGGCCGGGCTGGTGGATGGAAAGCTGCACGTGAAAGATGAGCACGCCGACCACGATGACGAACAGCGTGCGCATCAGGCTCATGAACATGCCGCCGATCGCCATGCCGAGCAGCAGCGCCGTCGGCGGCATCGGGCTGGCCATGAAGAGGTCGAGGTTGCCCATCTCCTTTTCCCAGTAGAACTGCGTGGCCATCGACCACAACACGCCGACCCAGAACGGAATCATCGCGCCGCCCAGCACCACGAGTCCTTCATATATGCGCGGCGCGCCGAGGCTGCGGTAGATGAAGATGTAGGCCGACAGCGAAATGACCGGCAGGCCGACCTCGGTGATCACCCACGACAATTCGCGGTTGCCGCCGATGACGCGCACGTAAGCGCGGGCTTTGATCGCGCGCAGCCAGAGCAGTAGGCTACTCATCTTCATGCAGGCGTCGCCCGACGATCTTGACGAAGAGGTCTTCGAGGTCGTGTTCGCGTTTGGAAAACCCGCGCACGGCGAAACCGGCTTGCGTGGCCGCGGCGAAGATTTCCGGCAGGCGGGCGTCGCTGTTCAGCGTGAAGCGCAGCTCGCCGGTCGTCCGGCCGTCGCTTTTGGCCAGGTAGGCGTTGCGCACGTCGGGGATCTGATCGACCAGCGTGGTGTCCGTCGGCGCGGGCGACAGAGTCAGCGTGAACGCGCCGCCTTCGCCCATCGTGGCGCGCAGCGCGGCCGGCGTGTCGCAGGCGACCAGCTTGCCGTTGTCGATGATCGCAATGCGGTCGCACAGCTCCTCGGCCTCGGCCATGTAGTGCGTGGTCAACAGGATCGTGTGGTCCTTTTTCTCGGCGATCCATTCGCGAATGTACTGCCGCACCTCGCGTGCGATGTGCACGTCGAGGCCGAGCGTCGGCTCGTCGAGAAAGAGAATTTGCGGATCGGTGACGAAACCGCGAATGATGTTCATCTTCTGCCGCATGCCGGTGGAGAGGCGATTCACCTTCGTCGCCGCGTCGCCGGTCATTTCGAAGCGCTTGAGGTACCGGTCGATGCGTTCCTTGGCCAGCTTGCCGGGCATGCCGTAGAACTGGCTGAACATCCAGATGTTCTCGCGGACGTTGAGAATGCCGTAGCCGCTCGTCTCGCCGCCGCTGACCATGTTGATCAGCGGGCGCACGGCTTCGGCCTCGCGCACGACGTCATGCCCGGCGACGAAGGCGCGGCCGGAGGTCGGGTACAGCAGCGTCACCAGGATTTTGATCACGGTGGTTTTGCCGGCGCCGTTCGGACCGAGCAGACCAAACACCTCGCCGGGTTTGACCTGCAGATTCACCCGGTCCACCGCGGTGAGAAATTCGCCGCGTTTGATCTTGAAGGTGCGAACCAGATCGGCGGTTTCAATCGCGAAATCCATCTTTTCTCCATCGAGCGGAAAACCGGCGACAGAAAGGCTAGGCACTCGGCGAAGCGCTGTCAAATCCGCGCCGGCTGGGCGGTTGAATCGCGGGCCACAATGTGATTTGCTCAACACTCAGACATTAGATCACGGCGAGGAATAACCACCGGCTCGGTTATAGCGAGGCGTCGCCCTGCATCGCATCGGGTTCCGATTCGGCATCATCTTGTTTATCGCGGCCTTCGTGCCGCTGGCGGCGCTGCTGTTCACCAGCTATTTCGAAATCAGAAACGGCCTGGCCGCGCAGGTGCAGGACCACCTCGTCTACAACGCGCACGTGATCGCCAACAACATTGAAGTCCGTATCGCGCGATCGCGAGCGATGCTGCACGTCTTGTCCAACAGCCAAAGCATCGGCGCCGAGGTTCATCCGTCGCGTTCGGCGATCGAAGAGGAGATGAAGCGGATTCAACTCTACTTCGGCTCCTTCGACGACCTGACCCTGCTGCGCAACAACGGACAGGTGCTGGCCAGCACCGCGGCGATCAGCCCGAACGAGTGGGTCGGCCAATCGTGGTTTCTCAAGGCCCGTGAAGGCAAGGACGTCTTGGGCCGCGCCTATCTGTTGCCCAAGCGCAAGACGTCGGTCGCCGCGATGTGCATTCCGACGCCCAAACACCGAGATTGGCTGCTGTGCGGGCGTCTGGCGCTGCAAGCCGGCCGTCGAGCGGGCGAGGAGACGCCGTTCAGCATCGGCGACGTCTTGCTCGACGCGCCGTTGAGCGAATACATGCAGGCCTTTCTGATTAACGATCACGGCCGGATGTTGGTGCACATCGATCCGGCGCGCCGGTTCGAAGAGTTGCCGGCCGACGATCTGGTGCGTACGCTGCTGGCGGCCGGAGGCGGTCGCCTCTGGGACAAGACGGGACGAGGAGCTTTCTACGCCGTGGTGTTCGTCCGCGACTCGGCCCAGATCATGGATGAGCACTGGGCGGTGGTCGTTTCGGCCTCGGCGCCGGAAGCCCTCGCGCCGCTCGGCGGCTACTACAGCGGCATGATCGTCGCCGCACTGTTCGCGCTGGTGTTGGCCGTGGCCCTCTCCGTGTTTTTCAGCCACAGTTTTTCCGAGCCGATCCGGCGTCTGATGACCGCGGTGAACCGGCTGGCGACCGGCGATCTGACCGCCCGCGTTCACGTGCGCGGCCGGCATGAACTGGCCGCGCTCGGCCGCCACTTCAACAGCATGGCGGAAGACCTGGCGGAGGCGATGCAGAAGATCCGCGAATCCGAGCAGCGCTTTCGCACCCTGGTCGAAACGGCGGGCGAGGGCATCTGGGCCGTCGATCACCGCGGCGTCATCGTGCACGCCAACCCCGCCTTNNATCTCCAGCTACATCGAAATCGCCGAGCCGCACGACGCGAAGATCGACGAGCTGATCAACCCGCCGGTCCCCTCGCAGGAAATGTTGTGGCGCACGGTGAACGGCCGGGAGGTGTGGGTGATCTATGCCGCGCGGCGCCTGGAGCCGGGCGGACGAAACGAAGCGATCACCTTCGCCATCATCACCGACATCACCGAACGC
>PMZC01000010.1 GCA_003170555.1 Deltaproteobacteria bacterium | reverse complement strand
CGCTGCTTGAGGGCGCGCTTGAGCTGAAGGTTCTCGGTCTCCAGTCGCCGCTTGGAGATCACCTGCGAGATCTCTACCAGCAGTTGCTCGTTCTTCCACGGCTTCTGGATGAAGTCGTCGGCGCCGCGCTTGAGCGCCTCGACGGCCACATCGATCGAGCCGAAGGCCGTCACCATGAAGACCGGGAGCACGCGGTCGCGCTCGCGTATGTCGCTCAGCACGTCCATGCCCGAGCGGTCCGGCATCATCAGGTCGAGCAGCACCAGGTCCGGTCGGTCGAGTTCGACGCGCTGCACCCCCTCCAATCCTGACCTGGCCGCGATGACCTCGTAACCGTGGTCTTCCAGAAACGCGGTCATCGCGAAGATGACATCCGGGTCATCATCGACAATCAAGATCTTCGGTTTGGCGGATACTGCCGGGTCCGGCACAACACCTCCCTTGCACGGAATCTCTTCGATTCCGTCACTCTCCATTGGTATATTGTAACCACGCGACGAATGCAAACCTCCGTGCAATCGGCGTTTTTTCTGCGTCCAAAGGTTGCCTGCCGGAAAAGCGGTATGCTAGCATCGCCGGAACAGCCGGAGCGACCATGCTGGCCTCGACCATTCATCTGCCCGTGGAACAACAACTCAGCATCGCGGTGCGTTTGTTCACCCGGGTGCGGTGGATTCCGCCGATCGTCATCGTGGCCGGCGGCGCGTTGCTGCGCTACGGCTTCCACCTGCAGATTTCCCTGTCCGCGTTGATCCAAATCGCTGCGTGCATCATCGCCTACAACATCTATCTGGCTTGGCGCTATCGCCGCGACCAGCCGAACACCACGGCCGAGTTGCTGCGGTTGGCGAATCTGCACATGGCGATGGACTTCGCCGCCATCACGCTGCTCGTGTACTACACCGGCGGCGTGCTCTCGCCGCTGATCTGGTTCTATTCGGCGCACATCATCATGGCCTGCATCTTTTTCAAGCGCAAAATCGTCGTGCGGACGACCGTCGTGCTGTGGCTGTTGCTCTGCCTGGTTTTCGGCGGCGAATATTTCGGCCTGATCCCGCACCAACATGTCTACGCGACGCTCCTCGATGAAAAAATCTTTTACGGCGGCGCGGGCTTTGTGCTGTCGGTGCTCGTCGGCGCGGCGATTCTGTGGGTGACGCTGATCTGGCTGGTGACGCTGATCATCGAACGTGTCCGCGCGGACGAACAGCAGGAACACGAACTGCAGGTCAAGTACAAAGCGACGGTCGACGACCTGACCGAATCCGAACATCAGCGGCAGGTCTATCGCCGGTCGATGACGCACGAGTTGCGCAGCCCGATCGCCGCGGCGCAATCGATTGTGCGCATCATGGCCGCGGGCGCTTTCGGCCCGCTGTCGGGAAAGCAGGCCGACGGCGTACACCGCGTCAGCCGCCGCCTCGACCAACTGATGGATATGCTGCAAGACGTGCTGGCGATCGAACGCGCGGCGCGTTCGGAGTTCCACGGCGTGCCGACGCCGCTGCGGCCGCTGATCGAACAGATCGTGGGCGAGTTCGAACCGCAGATCGAAGAACGCCGTTTGCAGGTCGAGCTGCATCTCGACGATCAGGCGGTCGCGCTCGCCGACCCGGACGATCTGCGCACCATTCTCAGCAACCTGATCAGCAACGCGGTGAAGTACAGCCGCGACGGAGGCGTGCTGCGCATCGCCGCCGAGGTCTATCGCGGCAACGCGCTGGTCGAGATTCGAGATAGCGGCATCGGCATTCCGGAAAAAGACCAGGAAAAGCTTTTCCGCGAGTTTTTCCGCGCGGGCAACGCGAAGCAGCACACGGTCAACGGCACCGGGCTGGGCCTGGCGATCGTCAAGAAACTTATTCAGCAGAATAACGGCGCGATTCTGCTCAACAGCGAGGAAGGGAAGGGGACGACGGTCACCTTCAATCTGCCGCTGGCCATTCTCGCGCCGGCCCCGGCGACCTCGCCGCCGCCAACCTGATTTCGCTCGCTCGTCGCGCCGTCACGTCGTTCTGAGCGCGCGTCGCCCTTGACAAGGTTCGCGTTCTTTGACATATACGTGCCCTGTTTTGCGCACGCTTTTTCTCAGTATTCCTCGGTAGCTCAATGGTAGAGCAATCGGCTGTTAACCGATGGGCTGGGGGTTCAAATCCCTCCCGAGGAGCCAGAACACTCTCCGGGCAAACTGGTTACCGTATGGTAATTCAGGTTGCCCGGATTTCTTTTATGCAGGCCCATAGTTGGCGTCTCATTCACCCGGAACCTAAATCCGGCTTCCGAGCCCAGGTCCTCGCCTTGGTCCTCATTTTGTTTTGTATGGGCTTTGCGGTTCCGGCCTTCGGGACCCGAGGGATCGGGTTTGCCCGGTTTCCGGGGCAGGGCCTTCTCGATTTCCTTTCCTTCAATGATGGCGACCTTGATCGTCTGCCCATCGTAGACAATCTGATTGACCAGCAGGCGCACCAGGTCTTTCTGTTCTGCGGGCGTCATCGCGTCCCAAACCCGGTCGAACTGCGCCAGGATTTCAACGACGATTTGGGCGTTTACCGTGCGATTTTCTTCTTGCCGGATTTGGTCGTCCACTTGTTTAATTTCGAGATCAGTCGCCGCCAGTTGTTGATCCAGTTCGTCGATGCGCGCTTGAATCGCCCGGCTAACGTGTGTTCCTACGACAAAGGCGTCAATGATCTTTTTGACCTCGGAGCCGATGTCGCTCTTGCTTCTTAGCATCCGTGCGCGTTTCCGTTGTAGTTTCGGTAACGCTTCTTGGACGGCGCGATTTACTTCCGCTACGACTTGCCGAACGAAAGCCGGCCGACGTGAAAACTCCCGGATCGCTTGAATCACCACCGGCTCAACCAGGTCCGCGCTGATCCTTTGTAATGAGCACGCATCTTTGCCGCGGTGGTCGAGCGCACTGCACTGGTAGTAGTGGTAAGACCTCTTTTTTTTCACCGTGTCATGCGGGGTCATCGTGCTCCCGCATTTTCCGCAACGCAGCAGGCCCATCAATATGAAGGTATGAGAGGTCGGCGCAATCGTGTTGTGTCGTGTGCGCGTGTTCGACGCCAGAAGCTCCTGAACTTTGTCAAAGGTGGCCCGGTCGATGATCGGTTGGTGAAGTCCATTGAAAACTTGCTTCGCGTAACGGATCTGACCGACGTAGGTTACATCCTTAAGGATGTTGCGAACGTGGCTGTCATTGAATCGTCGGCCACCTTGCTGATGCTCGCGGCGTGATAAATACGCTTTTGTTCTCAAGCCGCGCTGGTTGAGCAAAGCGGCCGTTCCCTTGACCGCGCCCTTTTCCAGATAGGTCCGAAATATTTCGGCGACCAATTCGGCCTCTTCGGCGTTGACCTTGAGCGTGCCCTTGTCGTTAGGATCCAGGTCGTATCCCAAAACTTGCCGGCCGTTCCACAACCCTTTTTGTGCACGAGTGAGAAGGGTACTCCTGGTTCGTTCACCCGTTCTTTCACGCTCCAGTTCGGCGAACACCAGGGTGATCTTGAGCATCGCCCGACCAGTGGCCGTTGAAGTATCAAAGCTCTCATCAATGGCCACAAAATTGGTTCCGTATTTTTCGAAGCTCTGATAGATGCGGTAAAAATCGAGCAAGGAACGGGTCAGTCGGTCCAGTTTGGTGATGATTACGCAATTGATCCGGTCGGACTGAATATCGACCAGCAGGCGCTGCAGTTCGGGCCGCTCCATATTCTTGCCGGATTTGCCTTTCTCGCAATACACATCGACGACCGACCAGTTTTCAGCGCGCGGCCGGGAATCGATGTTTGCCCGCAAACGACGCTCCTGCTCCATCAGCGAGCCCTCTTTCGTGTTTGCCTGCAAATCGGTTGAGACTCGCAAATACAATCCGCATCGATAGCCTTTTTGCTCCATCGGTATCCCCCTAGATCAGATCAGGATCAATCGCGAAGTCGTAGTTTTTCCGTTTCCGCTTTCGCTGATGTGTAGCGCACACGCCGCATTGTGTTGTCTTGACATCGCCGCACGCCCACGTTCTAACGTACAACTTTTTACAAACCGGGCAAACTTTAAAACGTTGGGCAAGCGGAGTCGGCGTTGTTGTTGCGTAGTCAGCGCCAAGAAGCCGGAGGTGACGAAGGCGTCCCAACACGAATTTCTTAGCATCGACGAACACGGCGAAGGGGATCGTCCTGACCCTACGGAGAGGTTCGGTATTGCCGCTGCCAGATTCATTCGGCACATATAAATAATCGCTTTTGGACATTTCAATTCGGAGCGCCTTGGCAAGGTCGGAATTTTGCATTTCAGGATCGGAAGAGATGAGATCGACCAGGCCCGATTTGACGAACGACTGGAATGTTTCCAGTGCCGTGTCATTTTCGAAACAACTGAGAAACTGGCCTCTGCCCCAGTGCAAGGCTGCCGGCCCGGACACGAGATCGAAAAGCGCATCACGCGGAATAAGGAAGCGTCCGAATCGAACGATATCGGTAGATGTTGTTCCAGTCGGGGCAATTTGCATTGCTTTTTTGTACACCGTCCAGGCGCGAGGGTCGAATTGATCTTTTCGCCGGTAACTCCACAACCTCGATGAATCAAAGTCTTCCACGGTGCCATCGAAACCGAAAAGCAATCGGCGAAGGTCTTCGAGGTTATCTGCCTGCAAGATGTCGAGCAGTGCGCGATCAATTATATATTCTTCCCATGCACTCATCGCGCTCGGCAACAAAAAACTAAGGCCGTTCGAGTTCCCCAAGACAATTGCCGCCTTTAGCCTATCTAACTCGTCTTTGTAGCGTTGCCTCTCTTTCAGAAATTGTTCTAAGTGACGATCTGTACCCGCCGGGAAAAAAGAGACGGACCCTCCGCCGGGCAACCCATACTTGTCCGGCGCAGGAAGTATCTTTTGCTCAACCAACTCCTTCAACCAACCCGGCTTGAGTCCGAAATTCGTGAGGATCGTCAGGAGATTTTCTTTTTTTACAAACCCAGTGCGATCAGGGGGGTTCGAGGTCATTCTTCCGTGCCCGATTATCTAACCGGACGGCGATGTTCCCGTCTGTCGGGCCGTGGCGCCGCCCGATCTGCTGCGGCCCGACAACCTGTTGTAGCCGGGGAGTGATGTGGACGGCAAGGGCGAAGAGAAAATTGCGCAGGCGGCAACGTTGATGGCCAAGGTGGTCCTGCGCGTAATCACCGGTGACCAGTCCACTTGTGATGGCGGAGTCAACCATGAAAGGCACACCGAAATGCCGCTCGCGAGCTCCGAACTTTCGATGAAAGGACAAAATAACATGGGCGTCTCGTCTGCCGACGAAGACGCCCATTCGAGTGAGGAAATTGACCATGCAAGTATACAAAAAACGCGATCCGAAGTCAAACATTTTGTTGATTGCTCCCAGGGCGAATAATAGCTCAACGCCCGCGCCCCGCGTGGCTCAAACCCTTGCACCGCCCGTGTCCGCTCCCCCGCCCGACGGTTTACTTCAGCCATCCGTGAGGCCCGAGGATGTAGCCCAACACGTCGCCGATCACCGGGATGTATTTCGGGTTCGAAGCGATGTGTACGCGGAGCCCTGGGCGTCACAAGATGGGAAACGAAAGGGCTGGTCGCCTGTGTGCTACAACAGGTGGGATGCGAACCTGTGCGCGCTGTCGTCCGCCAATGATCTGAAGGGGCGGTGCAAGAATTGCGCAAACAAGAAATATGTGCCGCTCGACGACGAAAAAATCGGCGCACACATTCGCGGAGACGGTCGTCAAGTCGGTGGTTACCCGCTCACGCCGGCGATGACGACTCAGGGCGGGACCGTGATAGAAAATGCGACGTGTTTCGTGGCGGCCGACATGGACAATCACGAGCCGGACGGCAGTCAGAAAAACCCGTTCGCGGACGCCCTCGCGGTGTGGCGGGTTGCGAACGAGCACGGCGTACCGGTTCAGATCGAGATGTCGAAGTCGAAAACCGGCGCGCATCTCTGGATTTTCTTCACGGCGCCGGTCCCGGCAGCTAAGGCGCGGCAGATGATGTTCGCGTTGTTGTCCGCGGCAAAGGTATTACCGGCGAACACCGAACTTTCGTCATTCGACCGCATATTCCCGAACCAAGACGAATTGTCTGGCGTGGGCTTGGGGAACCTCATTGCATTGCCTTTGGCAGGACGTTTCGTTGTCGATGGCGGAACATGTTTCGTTGATCCAGCGACGTGGAGTTACTACTCAGACCAATGGGCGTTCGTCGCCAAAATCGCCGACCAGATTAGAGCTGGCGGCGGTGATTTGGTGATGACCGGCGCCGAACTGGACTCGGCGCTGGTGAAGCTCGCAGCGTTTTTACCAAAGCCCGCGACGAAGAAAAAATCTAGTCCCAAAAAGCCAAAGTCACCCGCGCCCAAAGGCCGCAGTGACAAATCTTGCGTCCCGGTGATCGAGCGGTGCGCTTTCATACAGCATTGCCGCGATAACGCGGTGAATTTGTGTGAGGACGACTGGAAGAACCTTATCAGCAATCTGTGTAGGTTCGACGATGGCCCGGCAATGATTCATAAGTTCTCGACGCCATACCCCGGCTACGATCCGACCGAAACCGATGCGAAGATCGATCACCTGCGCGCGTCGTCCGGCCCAATCACCTGCGACCACATTCAACAATCTTTCTTCGGTTGTCCCGCGGGAGGATGTGGGGTGAAGGCGCCGGCGGCACCGGCTATTGCAAAACCCAAGATCAGGCCATCAAGAATAACTGGACGATTCCTCATTCAAAGTGATAACCTGCGAGTGGATTATTTTGCCGTTGCGGAAGCTTTTCTCTGTCACAAGGGATATCGCACCGCCAGCGAATTGATCTTGCGTCATCACCGCGCAGACTGGCTGACTTTCGATGGCAAAGTCTGGGTCGCACATGCCGACGCCGATCTTCGCCACGATGTCACTGACTTTGGCGCCGCAAACCCACAACTCGCCAACCGGCTTTCGAGAACATTTACAGAAAATGTGCTCCATATTCTCGCGAGCCGATGTCACCTGGACCCGAAGGTCGAGACCCATACGTGGCTGGGCGACGAGCCGCTTACGGGGCGGGATCTCGTGGTCATGGAGAACGGAATCCTCGACATCCCGAAAGCAATTGCTGGCGACAAAGAGGCGCTGCGTCCGCACTCTCCGTTGCTCTTCACAACGATTGCGCTTCCGTTTGCCTTCGATCCGACCGCTGCGTGTCCACGGTTTCTGGCATTTCTAGACGAAGTGCTCCCCGATGCAGATAGTCGATTGTTACTTCAAGAGTGGTTCGGGTATAACCTGGTCGCGGACACCTCGTATCACACATTCCTCATGATGGTCGGACGGGGTGCGAATGGCAAATCAGTCGTGTGCTCTATCTTGATCGCGCTACTCGGTAGCGCGAACGTTTCCACGGTTCCCCTGGAAAAGATGGCCGGCCGATTCGACATATTTCAGACCTACGGGAAGCTTGCCAACGTAGTCGGCGAAATAGGCGAAATGGATAAGACCGCCGAGGGCTTTCTGAAATCTTTTGTCGGGGGCGACCCTATCACCTACGAACGAAAGTATCACGACACGTTTTCGGCGCCTCCGACGGCGCGACTGACCTTCGCGACCAACACACCGCCGAGATTTTCCGACCGAACTGACGGCATTTGGCGGCGGTTGCTTTTGCTGCCGTTCGACGTGGTGATTCCTCCAGAGAGTCGCGATATCGGACTAACGGAAAAACTTCTGGAGGAGATGCCGGGGATTTTCAACTGGGCCCTCGACGGACTGCGACGCCTCCGAGGGCAGGGGAGGTTCACGCAGTCGGCGAAGGCGGCGGCGGCCAAGGACGAGTATCGACGCGATGTTAATTCGGCCCGTGCGTTTTTGCAGGATGAAGTCGTCGCCGATCCGACCGGCGAGGTCGAGACTCTCACGCTTTTCCAGTCTTACTGCGACTATTGCAAGACTCGGAACTACCATCCCTTCGGCGAGAATTTGTTTGGAAAAGAAGTAAAATCGGTCTTCCCGAAAGTGCAAAAGCAACAGCGACACCGCCACCCAGGCGGCCCGCGCGTCCGAGTATACGTGGGTATTCGCCCCTCGTTGTAGTGCCGGTATTCGGACTTTTCATTTTTTGTCTGCGGCTATTATCTCCCAAACAAGCCCGCATGACGACACAGGCGACACTAGTGCTGGCACAGGCAGGCGAAGGAAAAACCCCTGTAAATTCGCCGCTGTCACTAGTGGCACAGGCATTTCGACGTTCTAGCGCGCTACGAGGCTGGTGGAGAGAGAAAAAGAAGAGGGGGAAGGGGGCGAATAAAAAAGAAAGGATGCCATGTAAAATTAGATTGAAATACCCTGTGCCACCTGTGCCGCCTGTGCCACGACCGCCAATTTCATGTACACTACTATCAGCTAAGAGCGTAATCGACCGCATGTCTTGGTAAAATAAAAAAGCGTATTTAGCCGAAATTCGATAGCCAAACCGTGCGTTTGCTGGTAGTCAATCGGCTACTCCTACTAGGTGGAAAAGCCAGGCTCTTCTCACCCGTAATCGACTATCTTCTTCGATGTCGCGGTTGGAACATTACCGGACAACATATCGTATTCAAGCAAGAATTCTCACTCACCTGTCGCGAGTGTGTCTTGGAAAAACTCCACTGCGGTCGTCGCTGTATCGAGATAACTGACAATTGCAAAAATGTAATCTTCGGGGGGAGTTCTGGCAGTGCGGTAGCGAAATGTGCTGCCGGCAACAAAAACCCGTATCGGACTTATCACGATGTCGTGTTTCCGTCAAAAACGTCGTATTTTGTTACATAAGAGTCTTGAGGAGACCTTCTCATTTTCCTTTCCACATCCAAACCCGAAAAAGCCAAAGGGAGGTATCAATGCGCGGAAAGTTGATGTTCGTGTTATGGGTCGGCCGGATGCTGCTCGAAGCCAGTGAGATCGTTGTGCGCGGCCGTCACGCATTGGACCAGGCGCTCGACCGCAGCCCGTGGAGGCACCCGCCTTGGGGTGGCGGTGGTGGCTTCTGGAACCGGTACGGCGGCGGCCAAGGAGGCTGACCATGGATGCCAGCAAGTCCTCGCAACTGCACGGCGTCGTCGAGCGGTTCGCCGCGCAGCTCGCCGCAGAAACCGAGGCGGCGAAAAGCAGTGTGCCGCTCCTGCAATATCTCAAAGCCGCCGCCCAATTCCACGATTACAGCCTTCACAACACGATTCTCATTTTCAGCCAGATGCCAACCGCCACGCGCGTCGCCGGCTACCGGGCGTGGCACAAGCTGGGCAGGTTTGTCCGAAAGGGCGAACATGGAATTGTGATCTTGGCCCCGGTCCTGCCGCGGCGTCGCGAGGCCGATGCCGAGGAGGAAGAGACGACCGAAACGGCCATTCGGTTCCGCACGGCGCACGTTTTCGACATCTCGCAGACGGAGGGCATGGCCCTGCCGGAAGCTCCGGTATTGACCGGCACTGATTGCGGCACCGACTTGGCGCTGGCCCTCGTGTCGTTCGCCGACGAACGGAGCATCACGGTTCGCTACGAGGAACTGTCCGGCAGCGCCTGCGGCGTTTCTCGCGGCGGTGAGGTCGTTATCGACAGCACGCTCAGCGACGGCGATGCGTTCGCCGTGCTCGTGCACGAAATTGGACACGAATTGCTCAACCACCGCGCTCGTAGGGATGATTTGGATAAGCGGACGCGCGAAATCGAAGCTGAAACTTGCTCGTTCGTGGTTTGCGAGCATTTTGGAATTCCCACCACCGCGCCGAGCTACTTGGCCTTGCATCAGGCGTCAGCCGCAGATGTAACCGCCCGCCTCGCCGGTCTCGTCGGCACGATCCAAGACATCATCCGCGGCGTCGAAAACCACTTGAGCGACATCCAGCAGTCCGCACCCGCAGTCAATCAATAAACCGAAGCGCATCGTCCCGGCCGGCTGACGCCGGCGACACGACAGGTGCGCCCACACGGAGGAAACATGAGCGACAAATCTGTTCGCGAAGCACTCGAAAAGCCTTTCCCGCCCGAGGCGATCAAAACCCGCCCGAGCGCACACGGCCCATTGAGCTACGTCGAGACCTGGCGCTATATCCAACGGCTGAACGAAGCCTACGGCGGCGCCTGGTCGTTCGAGATCATCAGCCACGAGATCCAACAGGACGAGGTGCTCGTCACCGCCAAGCTCATCACGCCGGACTGCGCCAAGTGCGCGTTCGGCAGCGCCACCATCGCCCGCCACAAGGAAACCAACGAAATCGTCGATCTGGGCGACACGATGAAAGCCGCGGCCAGCGACAGCCTGAAGAAAGCCTGTTCGTTGCTCGGCGTCGGCCTGCACCTTTGGGCCGACGGCGCGATGGATCAGCCCGCCGACAAAGCCGCCAACAGCAACGGGGAAGCCAAGCCAGCCCCGGCGAGTGGCAATGGCCAAGCCGCCGCGCCGTCCAACGGGAATGGCAGCGGCCACTCGGACGGCAACGGCAACGGCGAGGACAAGTCCAGGTTGTCGTCGAAGCAACTCGGTTTGATTTTGTCGTTGTGCCGCGAACGAGGCATCAACCGCGACGCGCTACAAACGATGGTCTTCGAACGCTACAGCCGCAAATTGGAGTTTTTGAGCCGTAGCGAGGCGAGTTTCTTCATTGGCGAATTGCAGGCGGCCTGACCGCCATAACACCCCCCGAAGGCCGGCAGGGACAGGACCTCAAGTCTTGTCTCTGTCCGGTCCCTTCAAAAAAAGGAGAGCAACATGGTCGCAGAACCTGTTCCCCCTCCCACCTTGGCAGAACTGCGAAAACAACCGCACGTAAGCTATTCCGCTATCAGATCCTACCTGCTGTGTCCGATGAAGTTCTATCATTCATACGCGGCCAAGACTGAGCCCTCGCACCGGCCGCTCGCGCTGGTTCTCGGCGGCGCGATCCACGAGGCATTGGCGGCCTATTACGCGCATCTTCAGGGTACGGGCACGAAGATCGATGAAGCAGAACTGCTCGACGTGTTCCGCACCAGAATCGACATGGAACTCAACGCGCCCATCCCGATCAAGCTGGACGATGACAGCGACGGCACCGACATGATCGACCAGGGGGTGAATGTTCTTCGCATGTTCTGGGAACGCGCCGACTGCCCCACTGTCCTGGCCGTCGAGCAGGCGTTCGCCGTGCCGCTGTATGATCCGCAGAGCGGTGAGGTGTTCGCCGCGCCAATGATCGGCGCGATGGATTTGATCGTTCAAGGACCGCAACGTCCGCTGGTTGTCGAACACAAAACCAGCAGCAAGAAATATGCGACGTGGCAGCTTGAACTCGAAACGCAGCCTTCGGTGTACAAGTACGCCGCCCAGCAGATCGGCATCGGCGACGTGGACCTGATGTACCAACTACTGATCAAGTCGAAGACGCCGTCCATGCAGCATTGCCGGATCGAACGCACCGACGCGCACATCAAGGAAATGATGATGACGTTCGCCACTATCATTCGCGCCGTGGACGCGGGCATTTTCTACCGCAACCGAAGTTGGGCGTGCAGCGATTGCCAATATCGCTACCGCTGCGACGAGGCATAACCGCGCGGTCTTCATGTTTGCATGCAGGGCGGTAGTAACCGCCCATTTTTAACCCGCGAGATGTGGCTTACTTGTGGCCGATTGCGTTGGTAGGGATCTTCGAGTAAATGATATTACTGAACACAAGAAACGTAACTGAGACCGGTCTCTTGATCCATAGCAGTTAGCGAAAGGGTCGAGAAATGTTCCCTCGTTTTTCGTTTGCTTCAAAACTGGGCTACGTCCAACAACTGCAAAACCTTATGTCGTTCCAGCAGACCAGTCCCTTGGTTAACTCAGATGTTGATCGCGTGGTCTCCGGTGGGCTCTACGGCAACATGGTGGCCGCGCAACAGGTTTCCTCTTCGGTCTGGGGCTCATCTGGACAAGTGGTTGACGCGGTTCAGCAGTCGGGGGCCGACGTAACACACGCCATCAGGTCATCCATGACCGGGGAAATCATCGGCTCCCTCACCGGCTCCCTGCTCGTCGCGGGGACCATCGCCTATGCCACCAAGGTAGTTGCCGGAAAGATCGACCGGATTGGCGTAGGTATTGATCGCCTCGGTTCACAGTTCACGGAAGGCTTTTCTCTTCTTCTGACCCGAATGGATTTGCAGAATAATTCCCTCAACAGCATCAAGGACGAACTCGACCAAATCCACCAGACGCTCAAGTCCCCGCTGCTGACCCAGGCGGCGGAACAACGGAATCTGGGACTGCAACGCATGAGCGGAGCGCTCTGGCATGAAGCGGTCAAGTCCTTTTACAGGGCTCTTGAACTGGATGAAACAGACGCCGTGTCCCACCTGATGCTGGGAAAGATATTTCTGGATGGAGTCAGTGAAGAAGGCTGTCTCTTCGACGCGGAAAAGGCATCACAGGCCTTTCTTTCCGCGGCGCGATATGCGGCGGCGATCAAACAACGGGCGCCGTCGTTGTCGGAAGTGCAGATCGAAGCGCTCTATCTCAGATCATCGGCTCTGTTTGCGTTGGCCGCGGACAAAAGAAATAACGGCGCCGACAATGCAAAGGTCTTGGAATCAATCAATGAGGCCATCAAAACTGTCAAACAGCTTTTGACCATCGATGGTTCTCACTTACAAGGGCGTTACCTTCTGGCGAAGCTGTACGTCGTCGCTGGTGATGAGGAAAACGCCGACCGGGTGTTCGCTGACCTGGTCAAAACTGACCCAAATTTTCTGGGTGTGGCGATTCAAGATCAGGATTTCGGGCCAGGGTCGCCAGTCGGTCACGCCGTGTTCAACAAGCGGGGACCATGGGTCAAAAACGAGATCGAGCGAGGCCTAGCCGAACTGAATTCGTTGGTTTCTTTTTGCAACAGTGTGGGCTTGGCCATACCGGCCGACGTGTCCAACTGGATGGAAGATAACAAAACCCTACTCGATGCCGCCGCGACTGATTTGATAAACATGCGGATGAGCGTATTCGTCGATCCCCCAGGGCCGTTTTTGATTATGCTCGCTGGCGCTGTCAAACTGCTTAGTAGCGTAAAGACGGAATTCGAAACCACCATCTTGCCAAACGTGATTGATGCCTTAAAGAACGTCAGCCAACAGGCATCGCTGGTCTTGCCGCAAAAGAAATTTCTACGCGAGGAAGAAATCGCATTCCTGAATTGGCCGAGCGAAGAGCTGTCGCGACTCGCGCAGTACCCGAATTTGCCACAAAAGATAGAAAGATTCGACGAAGGCCAAAAGAAAGCGTATCTGGACAGAATCAAGGAAATTGAAGTACAGACGAAAGCACGAGAGTCCGATCTCGGGCTAACCCAAAAAAAGCTTGATAGCGCTGTATTACACCATGCCAAATTCCCCGGCAGGGACCTGTCGTCGGTATTGGCTTTGGTACTGCTTATCTTTTTGGCCGTTTGGGGTTTAACCTTGTCCTTGGAAAGCGCTTCACCCAACGGTTTCACCTCCTTCGCGTGCGTGTGGCCGTCGTCATATCTGGTGTGGGCTGGATTGTTTTGGCTTCAGTACGGGAAGTGGTCAAAGTGGTCACCTCCTCCTGTAATGAGCGATTTTAGGATCGAGTCCCTTCGTGACACCGCTGCTCAAGCTGAGCTGTTAGACAGTTGCCACAAATTGTTTCAGCAGTTCTCAAGCGGTTGGCGATTTCGTAAGGCTCTCAGAATATTTCTTGCATTGACAGTTCCGATCATTGTGATTCCTTCCATCCTCCTTTTTTCTGCGCTAAAAGTAAGAGCGAGTTTGAATGCTGGATTGAATGCTGAATGGGCCGACGCTTCGACGGGTTTGACTTGGCAGGTACATCCGGCAGCCAACACAATGATATTGCAAGAGGCTACTTCTTATTGTAAGAGCCTAAGTGCGGGCGGGCATAGCGACTGGCGCCTGCCTACGATCTCGGAGCTTCGCAGCCTGATTCGCGGCTGCGCCGGCACCGTGACCGGAGGCGCCTGCGGCGTGACGGATGAGTGTCTGAATTCCAGTTGTCGGAACGATCCATGCACTGGTTGTGGTAACCGGGCGGGTCCCGGTTCTGGCGGAGCGTATTGGCCTTCCGAGATCTCGGGTGAGATTAGTCGGTATTGGTCGTCCTCGGCGGTCGCGGACGCCGGCTACGTTGCGTGGTTCGTCAATTTCGACGGCGGCCAGTTCGTCCGCTACGGCGGCTTCGACAACAACGGCTATGCGCGGTGTGTTCGTCCTTAGACCGTGATTCTTGGTGATTTGGTTCTTCGGAACATAAACACCAAAGACCAATTCGGCTCCGCCCCATTTTCACTATACCCACTATACCGCAGCTGCATGAGTGCAACGCCTTTTTGCTCCCACCGTTGACGAGTTCGGGAATTTGCGTGACGATATCAGTGCATCCTCACGTGAGTGCAGCGGCAAGACACATTGACAAAAACCGGAAGTCGTACCGTGAACGCAAGCTCGAAATATCCAAAGCGGCTTGACGACGTAAACGTTAGGATTAGTAACCGGACTTGGGGGAGGAAAAATGAGCGGCGGTAAGAAACGACTGGTTTTTCTCTCGATGATCGCGCTGGCGATTGCGTCAGCAATCGGTTTGTCCTGCAAATTCTGGCAGCGCAATATTCATCCATTGTGCAAGGACACCGAACCGCGCGTCTGCGCCGAGGTCGCCGACCGACTATTGCATGAGGAGAAAATCGGCGAGGCCGTGCCGTACCTGGCGCTCGCCGCCCTGCGCGAATCGGGGACGATTCTCGCCAAGACCCGGTTTGAGCAGACGGCCACAGGCAATATCCCGAACATCGTTGCACTGAAAACGAGCCTTACGACGGCCTGCGACAAAAAAGACGAACTCGCTTGCTTCACGTTGGATGTCATCGAACTGCGCAAGCCGTCGGTCCACGCCATCGCGTACCTCGAAGGCGCGTGCGCGGCGAATGACTTTGCCGCCTGCTCCCTCCTCGGCGAGTGCTTCAAGAAAGGGAAATGGGACAGCGACGAGAAAGAGGAACGGGCGAAGGAACTGTTCAAGAAAGCCTGCGACGGCGGTGACATGCTTGGGTGCTCCAACCTCGGTTGGTGTTATCAATATGGCAATTACGGCCTGGCAAAAGACGAGAAGCGGGCGGTTGAGCTGTACAAGCGGGCGTGCGACGGCCGGGAAATGGCTGGGTGCGACGCCCTCGGTAGTTGTTATTTTTATGGCGATTGTGGCCTGGCAAAAGACGAGAAACGGGCGGGCGAGTTGTTTAAAAGGGCCTGCGACGGCGGAGAAATGCGTGGGTGCGGCGGCCTCGGTATTTGCTATTCTACCGGCGTCTGCGGCCTGGAACAAGATTTGAAGCGCGCGTGCGAGTTGTATAGGCAGGCCTGCGACGGCGGAGTAGAGATAGGTTGTAGCCTCCTCGGATTATGTCGGTAATTTCAGCTTGGCGAAAGACGAGAAGCGCGCGGGCGAACTGTTCAAGCAAGCCTGCGACGGCGGAGACATGGATGGGTGCTTCGACCTCGGCAATTGCTATGCCAAAGGCTGGTGTGGCGTGGGGAGAGATGCGATGCGCGCGGGCGAACTGTACAAGAAGGCCTGCGACGACGGTTTAGCACCTGCCTGCGAAAAGTAATTAGTTGACCGCATGAACACATTTTGATATTGGTGGCGAAAGAAAACTCAACCTCGTCTAAATCGCCAGCACGGAGCGCAAGATGCCGCTGATGTCATGCCCTGACTGTGGCAACTCGGTCAGCACCGCCGCATCCGCTTGCCCTCACTGTGGGCGGCCGGTGGTAATGGCAAAAGAAAAAGCAGCCGATGGTCGGTCATTATTGTGCGCGAAATGCAACAATCCGAATCTGGAGAAGATCGTCAGATATCAATCACCCAATCGAGCTACCGCCGGAATAGTTTGGATATCGGTAGGTGTTTTATTCGGCTTGCTTAATGCTTCATTTCTGGGCTGCGTGGGGGCATGTTTTGGCTTGCCGCCAATCGGCTACGGAATTAAATGCCTCGTGAGAAAAAAAGAGGTGGTGCTGAAGTGTCAGCTATGTGGAGCAGAGCAGCCATGGTATTCGGTGCAGGGCAATCTCGCTCCGCAAGGAGAAAGTCCTTTCGCCAAACATCTCGACAAGAGTGAATCATCTGATGACGTTCCTTCGGACAAAGGGAAAAACGACCTAGCCCAATAGAAGCCGGGAGGAGAATTATGAGAAGCATGCTAATCAAGATCTCCGGAGTCCTGATCGGGTATTCTTTTGCCACAATTCTGTTTCTCTATTTTGTCCAAGATATTATCTTAAAAGGCTTGGGTTTGAACCTCAATTTATCGACGGGGACTGAGGCATTTGCAGTCATGAATATGACGATATTTGGCTTTGGTGTATTTTTTGCTTTTGACGCGAAGAAAGACCTCGATTTCAACAAATTCTATTTGGCATCCTATTGTGGAATTGCGGTTTTCTGTGCGGCGTTGATCCTCCACTCTTTCGTCAAGTTTTAGAGGAAGAACAATGAGCGAACAATCTGCCAGCATAAAAAAGATGGTAATGATTGCCGCCGCAATCTTAGTAATTCTGATAGTATTTAAGTTCACTATTGCTAAGTTTTCGGTGAATCGTGGCGGTCAGGGCCAGATAATTGCTCCTCCTACGGGCGACGGCCGGACCGTTTCGGCGATGGTGCATATCCCTGGCGGCACGTTTTGGATGGGGAACCAGCGCGGCGACGAGCCTGGTCCCCACGAATGCTGTCCTGACGAGACGCCGCTCCACCAGGTGACGCTGAGATCGTTCTGGATGGACGTGACGCCGGTGACACAAGCGGAGTACCAACGTGTGATGGGTAAAAACCCCAGCTATTTCAGCGACTGCGCCGATTGCCCGGTGGAAAACGTAGTGTGGTACTACGCCAACAAATACTGTTCCCTGGTCGGAAAGCGGTTGCCGACCGAGGCGGAGTGGGAATATGCCGCGCGTGGCGGGATAGACAGCGCGCGCTACGGGGACCTGGACGCGATTGCCTGGTACAACGCAAACTCTGGTGGTCGAACCCACCCGGTGGGCCAGAAACAACCGAACGCCTATGGTCTTTATGACATGCTGGGCAACGTGCGGCAGTGGTGTGCGGACTGGTACAGCAAAAACTATTATCAATCTAGTCCATCACATAATCCGCAAGGTCCGTCGTCGTCGAGCTGGAAGCATGTCACTCGTGGCGGAGGCTGGGGTTACGACCCGGCGCAAGTGCGGGCGCCGTACCGGGGCTACGTGATAGACTTCTCGACCTACAATCTCGGCTTCCGATGTGCGCGGGACGAACAATAACACCCGGAAGGTTTATTACCAAAATCCGGTTGGTCCAGCATGGTAAGGATCCATGGCCGTTCTGACGCGGGCTTTGGTCGGATGGTGTGTGAAGTGACTCGCGCAGATTTCCCGATTGTGGAAGTATGCGCCGATGGGTGTCCAGAAAAAGGCGGGTGAGTTATGTCTCTAATCAAATGTCCCGATTGCGGTAAGGAAATCAGCGACCAAGCGGCGGTTTGCATCGGCTGCGGACGGCCAATGAGGTCGCTGATGAGATGCCCCGAATGCCAAGCCGAAATCTCCGACCAGGCCGGAACTTGTCCCAGATGTGGATTTCCTCTCAAGAAAACGCTCCCCCTGACTCCTGTGGCGAAAGTGCAAAAGAAACGTGTCTTTCCTATCTGGGTCCCCATTCTCTCCGCCCTTCTTCAAATACCAGCCTATTTCATGCTCCGAGAAACGTATGAAAATGACCGTTTCAGGCGGTTCTTAAGCGGAAGCGAAGGCGGTGAGGGCCGTAGGGCCGCATTCATGTTTCTGTTGTGCATGGCACTGCCAACGGCCTTCACTCTGTTTGCAATATTTTATCGAAAACCTGCCGAGCGAAGGAAAGAAAAGGGCAACAAGCAAACAAACGCCGCTGAAAAACAAGAACGCCAATTGATTGACGAGATGGATCGATTAGACGAGAGCCTCTTGGCCAAGTTCGTTGAACGCCTGCATGAACCATGGGGCTCCAAGCTTTGGGCGATCCCCCACATGATCGTATTTTATCTTTGGTATATGTGGCCTAACCCGATGCCCCCCGCCGGAGGTATTTATTATATTGTTGGCTCCATTGTTGTTGGTTACGTGTTGTCCTTGCTCAGCCGCGCTCTTTTTTACCTTTTGCTTCATTTCAGACGGCGTTCCGTTTTTAAAAGCGCAGGAACAAAGGAGACGGTCGGGGCGATTATCGCGCCGGCTCCAGCGCCAGCGGCACTTGCCGTATCAATAAAAAGGAAAAGAGCAAAGATCGGTTTCTACACCGCGGTGACTGTCTGTCTCTTGCTGGGTGTCGCTGCGCTGGTTATTTGGCACGGAAGAAGCAACATGGTGCATATTTCCGGCGGCACGTTCATGATGGGCTGCGTGGGCGGCGACAGCCAGTGCTTCGACGGCGAATACCCGGCGCACCGGGTGACGCTTCGCTCTTTCTACCTGGATGTCCACGATGTCACCATGGCCGAGTACGCCCAATGTGTGAACGCGCGGGTATGCAAGGAACCACTTTCGAGCAACGACCCGTCGGTGGAGTTCAACTGGAAGAAACCGGGGCGGGAAAATCATCCGATCAACGGGGTGGACTGGAACGACGCGAATACGTACTGCCGGTGGCAGCGGAAACGCCTACCGACGGAGGCGGAGTTCGAGTACGCCTTGCGGGGCGGCAACCAAGGCTATATCTACCCCTGGGGCAACAACGACATGCCGCCGCAGGGCTTCGGCAACTACGCGGACGAGAGCTTACACCGACGTTTCTCGTTTTGGCTCGGGACTCTCCCAGGTTACGATGACGGCTACGTGGATACGTCGCCGGTTTGTACCTTCGCGCGCAACGCTTACGGTCTGTGCGACATCAGCGGAAACGTGTGGGAGTGGTGCGCGGATTGGTACGACAAAAAATACTATCAATCTAGTCCATCAAACAATCCACAAGGCCCGTCGTCGGGCACGATGCGTGTTCTTCGCGGCACTAGCTGGGGCTCCTTCCCGGGAGGCGAACGCGCGTCGTACCGGTTTAGCGTCGAGCCGGACACGCGCGACGAAGACACCGGCTTCCGTTGCGCGCGGGACACATCAACGTTTACGCCTGCACTGACGCCTACACCGACAATGACGCCACTGCCATCGCCAACGCCGCCCCCGCCGCCACAGCCGGCCCTCACGCCTCAGCAGGGGGTGGAAGGTGGCATGGTGCATGTCCCCGGCGGCACGTTCATGATGGGCTGCGTGGACGGCGACACACAATGCGACAACAACGAGAAGCCCCGCCACCAAGTGATGCTTAGCTCTTTCTACTTGGATATCCACGAGGTCACCGCGGCCGAATATGCCCAATGCGTGAACGCTGGGGCATGCACGTCGCCAGGTACCGACGATTTCTGGGCCGAGTTTTACAATTGGAACAAGCCGGGTCGGGAAAACCATCCAGTAAACGGCGTGCGTTGGTACAATGCGGATACGTACTGCCGGTGGCAAAACAAGCGTCTGCCGACCGAAGCTGAATTCGAGTACGCCTTGCGCGGTGGCAACGACGGTTATGTCTACCCCTGGGGCAACAACCGGACGCCGCCGGCTCGTTTCGGCAACTATGGAGACGAGAGCCTCCACCGCCGTTTTCCATCAATACCCTATTTCGCCGGTTACGATGACGGTTACGTGGGAACATCGCCGGTGTGCAAATTCGCGCGCAACGCTTACGGTCTGTGCGACATNNAATCATGACCCGCAAGGCCCCTCGTCGGGCTTGTTTCGTGTGTTCCGCGGCGTTGGCTGGAAACTCGTAGACCCGGGCTACGTTCGTGTGTCGTACCGGGGCCCTGGCGGGCCATACGACCAGGACTCCGACCTGGGCTTCCGTTGCGCACGAAACTAAGTTTACTTTTTTCCATTGACTGCGCCGCAGCCGCCGGTCTGAGTATGCCTGGTCCGGCGAGAGAACTGGCGATGTTGCGGTGGGCCTATTATCTGGCCAACAAAAAGAGGACGGCCAAGAGCGACCGCCTTCTTTTAACTGTGAATGTGGGGACCGGACTCTCCCCGGCTTGGTTGTCCAGGTAGAGTCGCCAACCGAGCCCCCCAAAAAAATTTTCTGCACATCATTAAAGAAGACCTCCTGGCGCAGTGTTTCCCCCCAAATACCCCCGGGCACCTTCAGCCCCCATTCTTACGTGTCGTAATCTTTTTCGCTTGTTTCTGCCCCCATTCGACAAAACTGGGCTTGTTTGGCATTGGACCCAGGGTAGGCTTCTCGGGGGAAAGGGGGCCCTTTTAGATAGCGGTAAGAATCTACAGTCCGGCGCCGTTTCGGTATCCAGAAATAGGGCGACAATCAAGATCGGGCGGTCGAGATCACGGTTTTGTTTTTTTAAAGACGGGATACACCGTTCGCCCGCTGGAACACCACCTTGTCCCTGTCCGGTTGTGGGATTACTCTGACAGAACTGAACAGAAGCAACGTAGAGAACCCATAAGTCAACCACAGGTGACCGAACGAATAATCGGAGGAGTTCCCTTGTGACAACAACCTCAACTGCAATCTTGGCGCATGTCGATCCATCCGGCCGGGAACACAGCCTTGCTGATCATCTGACCGTCGTAGCCGCAATGGCGCGCGAATTTGCAAATCGGTTTGATTCGGGGGATTGGGCCGCTTTGGCTGGATCGTGGCACGATCTGGGCAAGGTGGCGGATCAATTCCAGGCCAAGTTGCGAGGCGAGAAAAACGCCTTCGCTCATTCTCCGGTGGGAGCAGCGTACGCGGCACGTTTCGGAGAACTCGGTCTTCTGTTGGCGGAGGTAATCGGTGGGCATCACGGCGGTCTGCGCGACTTTGTGAGCTTCTCGCAGGACTTGCAACCGCTGTTGCGCACTCCTGACAGCCTAATCACCTTCGCCAAACGAACTGGCCTTCTGGTTGAGCGTCCGGCCCTTCCCCCGCTTCCATCATTTGTCAGACCGAATGACGGGTGTTCCGTGGAGTTCTGGACGCGGATGTTGTTCTCGACGTTGGTTGACGCCGACTACCTGAACACCGAGCGTTTTTTCGAACCGGCGAAGGCGGAAGCTCGCGAGGCCAAGGCGGCGCTTGGCGAGATGAAAACCCGGCTCGACAAGCATCTGCTCGACAAGACCGGCAACGCGCCAGCCACGCCGATGAACAGCTTACGCGCGCGCGTGCTGACCGATTGCCGGCAGGCTGCGGCGCGAGAACCGGGCATCTTTTCCCTGACCGTGCCAACCGGCGGCGGCAAGACGCTGTCCTCGATGGCGTTTGCGCTGGACCACGCGCTGAACCACGGCCTCGACCGCGTGATCGTGGTCATACCGTACACCAGTATCATCGAACAGAACGCGAAGGTGTACCGCGATGTCTTCGGCGATGACGCGGTGGTCGAGCATCACAGCGCTCTCGATGTGGAGCAGTTCGCGGACGATGAAAAAACCGGCTGGCATCATTCGGTGCTGGCGGCCGAAAACTGGGATGCGCCGCTGATCGTCACCACATCGGTGCAGTTTTTCGAGTCGCTGTTCGCGCGCCGGCCCGGGCGCTGCCGGAAGCTTCATAACATTGCCCGTAGCGTGATCATTCTCGACGAAGTGCAGACGCTGCCCGCGAAGTTGCTGGCCCCGATTGTCGATGCGCTCGGCACACTGGCGCACGCCTATGGGGCAAGCATCGTACTATCGACCGCCACGCAACCAGCCTTGCGCGCCCGCACGACCTTTCCGCAAGGCCTAACCGAAGTGCGAGAGATAGTCGCGAACCCGCCCGCCTTATTCACGGCCACGTCAGCGCGCACGCATGTGAACTGGCCGGCCGACCCCAATCAGCCAATCGCATGGGACGCGCTGGCCGACCGCCTCGCCGCCGAGTCGAGCGCACTGTGCGTCGTGCACCGCCGCGACGACGCGCAAATTCTCACTCGCTTGCTGGATGTGCGCCTCGGCCACGAAGAGACGATTCACCTTTCAGCCACGGTGTGCGCCGAACACCGGTTGAAAATAATCAAAGAGATTCGCCGGACGCTCGAAGAGAAGAAGCCGGTGCGTGTCGTTTCGACCCAACTAGTCGAGGCCGGCGTCGACCTCGACTTCCCGGTGGTCTACCGCGCGCTCGGCGGCCTCGATTCCGTCGCCCAGGCGGCGGGACGGTGCAATCGCGAAGGCAAACTCGACCTCGGGCGCGTCGAGGTGTTTGTCGCCGAGAGTCAGCCGCCCATGGGCGTGCCCCGTAAGGCGCTGAGCGTTACGCGAGGGCTGCTTGCGGGTCGCGGGCCGCTCGATATTCATGATCCAACCATCTATGACACGTTCTTTCAAAGGCTATACGCGCTTACGGACCCCGACGATTTGAACATCCAAAACCATCGCGCCAACCTACGCTTTGAAAAAGTGGCGGACAAGTTCCACATGATCGAGGACGAGTGGAACGAAGGCATCATCGTTCCGTACGGCAAAGCGGCCGAGATCATCGCCGATATCGAACGCCGGATACAAATCGGTATTCCGATTTCCTTGCGACATGAATTGCGCCGACTGCAGCGGTTCACCGTGCAAATTCCGAAAAAAGTCAGTGATGAATGGCGCAAGCGCGGCCACCTATTGCCATTGGGCGACGAGATCGCGTGGCGGCTGTCGCCCGACTTCTTCGAGCACGCATATCACCTTCGTTTCGGTTTGCTCATCCATGAAGGGGATTCATGGATGCCTTCACTAATCGTCTGATCGACGAGAAAGGAGCAGCACATGGCCTATCGAAGTCCGCCGTTTCGCGTTAGGGTTCGCGGCGATCTTGCGTGTTTCACGCGGCCGGAGTTCAAAGCCGAACGTGTCTCGTACGAGGTAATCACGCCATCGGCCGCACGAGGTATTCTGGAAGCCATCTTGTGGAAACCCGCCATTTGTTGGCGCGTTGACCAGGTCGAGGTGTTGGCGCCGATCCGGTTCACCGGCTTCCGCCGCAATGAAGTCGAGGGGCGGGTCTCCGTCGCCAACGCCAAAAAAGCGATGAAGAGCGGAGTACTACCGGATTTCATCGTTGAAGATCAGCGCCAGCAACGGCACACGCTTGCGCTGGAACACGTTGACTACATCATCACCGCGCATTTCACCATGACCGACAAAGCCGGGCCTGACGACAACCCGGCCAAGTTTGAAGAGATGTTTCAACGCCGTCTGGCAAAAGGGCAGTGCTTCCACCAGCCCTATCTCGGTTGTCGCGAATTTCCCGCACACGTGGCCCCGGCTGACGCCGCCACGCGACCCATCGACCTGAGTAAATCGCTCGGTCTGATGCTCTACGACATCGACTTCGACGCGGCCGGGAATGGCGACCGGCTTCGGCCTCTCTTCTTCCGGGCCGAAATGCGGACGGGCGTGGTCACCGTACCGCCGCGAGACCAAGTCATCAACGCGGGAGGTGCGCCATGATACTCAACGCCTTGGTAGACTTCGCGCACCGCGAAGGCCTGATGGAAGATCCAGACTTTGAAGAACGGCGAGTTGGTTGTCTTGTGCGCGTGGCTCCCGACGGCTCGCTGCTTGCGTTCGAGCCGACCTTCGAGCCGGACGAGAAGGGAAAGCTCAGAGCCAAATCCTTCCGCGTACCGCGAGGTCAGGTGCGTGCTTCCGGCGACTTGGCGCTGTTTTTGGTTGACAAGTCCGACTATGTTCTCGGCTTCATGGACGATCCGAAAAAGGGTTTGAACTGTGAGAAGTGCGAGAACCGGCGCGAGTTGTTCGTGGAACTGGTCCGAGCGGCCGCGGAAGCCACCGGCGACGAAGCGTTGCAAGCCTTACTCCGCTTTTATGGCAGGTACGACGTGGAGTCGTTGGCCGGTCTGCTGCACGGGCAAAACCCGCCGGGTGAGCAATATGCCTTCGTGTACGACCCGGACGGCGCGTTGCTCGTACATGAACGACCCGCCGTACGTGAATACTGGCAACGAATCCGCCGCGAGAGGACCGAACAAGGAGAAGCGAATTGGACGTGCCTTGTTACCGGCGATGCATGTAAACCCGAATTGACGCACCCCAAAATCAAGGGGGTTCGTGGTGCATCTTCTAGCGGTGGGTCGCTGGTTTCCTTCAATTTCGACGCCTCCCTGAGCTACGGTCTGTCACAGAATGAGAACGCGCCCGTTAGCAGACCAGCAGCCGAAGCTTACACCACAGCGTTGAACCGCCTTCTCTTAAGAAGCGTCAGTAACTCCATCTCCCTCAACGACAATACGGTCGCTTGTTTCTGGACCCGCGAGAACCGCACCGGTTTCGAGTCCGTCATCGGCAAGCTGCTCGATTCCGCGGAGAACGTCGAGTTGCTTTACCAAGCGCCGCAAAAGGGGCGACCGGTATGGCTCAATGATATGGATCGCTTCTACGCGGTGACTCTGTCCGGCGCGCAGGGTCGTATCATCGTGCGAGACTGGCTCGAATCGTCCGTCGCGGAAGTCGCCGAGCACATCCGCCAGCACTTCGACGATCTCGCGGTCATTTACCCATACGACGATCCGCCCGCGCCCGGTCTATACGGCCTGCTGCGTTCGATTGTGTTGCAGGGCAAGGCAGAGAACATCCCGCCCAACTTGGCAACGCAAGTTTACGCGGCCATCCTGCGCGGCGGTCCATATCCGCTCACATTGCTTGCAGCCGCCCTGCGCCGCAGCCATGCGGAAGGACCGGCGCCCAATTGGCCTCGCGCCTACCTGCGGGCCTGTGTCATCAAAGCCGTGCTGGCCCGCGGCGCTCGCATGAAGACCTTGAACTTTTCTCCCGAGGAGGTAAGCAAAGCCATGGACCCCACCAACGTCAACACCGCCTATCGGCTTGGCCGATTGTTCTGCGTTCTGGAGATTCTCCAGGCACGAGCGATCGGCAATCCGAACGCCAGCATCGCCGACCGCTTCTACGGCGCGGCCTCGACCAATCCGGTGACCGTGTTCCCGCGACTGATCAAGTTGTCGCAACACCACGCCGGCAAACTCGAACGGGGCGGCGTCTGGTTCCAGCAGCAAATCTCAGAAATCCTTGAGCCGATTACCGGCTTCCCGACCACGCTCGATCTGAAAGACCAGGGCCTTTTCGCGCTCGGCTACTACCACCAGCGCGCCGAGATGTTTCGCAAGAAGGAACATGTGCACGACAACAATCCCGAAACCGAGTCAACCCCGAGTTGATAGGAAGGAGCCGACCAATGAGCGAACTGAAGAACCGCTACGACTTCGTAATACTGTTTGACGTACAAGACGGCAACCCGAACGGCGATCCTGACATGGGCAACCTGCCGCGCATCGACCCGGAGACCGGCGACGGTTTGGTTTCCGATGTCTGCCTGAAGCGCAAGGTCCGCAACTTCGTCGCCGTCGCGAAAAACAATCAGCCGCCCTTCGAGATCTACGTCAAGGAAAAGGCGATTCTCAACAATCAGCACGAGCGCGCCTACGTCGCCTTGGGCATCAAGCACGACGAAAAGAAGACGAAGCAGGACGACGTGGACAAAGCGCGGCAATGGATGTGCCAGAACTTCTTCGATATCCGCACCTTCGGGGCGGTGATGTCCACCGGCGTGAATTGCGGCCAGGTGCGCGGACCCGTTCAGGTAACCTTCTCTCGTTCGGTGGACCCCATTGTGGTTGGCGAACACTCGATCACCCGCATGGCGGTGACCACCGAGAAGGAAGCCGAAGCTCAGGGCGGCGACAACCGCACCATGGGCCGCAAGGCGACAATTCCTTATGGCCTATACGTCGGCCACGGCTTCATCTCGCCGCAACTCGCCGCGCAAACCGGGTTCTCCGAAGACGACCTCAGTTTGTTGTGGGAAGCTTTGCAGAAGATGTTCGAGGTGGACCGCTCGGCCGCTCGCGGCTTGATGGCCACGCGCAAGCTCGTCGTCTTCAAACATGAAAGCCCGTTGGGCAACGCCCCGGCGCACGCGCTGTTCGACCGTGTAAAGGTCGCCCGCAAGCAAGCACCCGCACGTTCGTTCGCGGACTACGAGGTGCAGATTGACAAAACCGGTTTGCCCGCCGGCATCGAAGTGATGGAGTTCGTCTGAGATGGACATCGACGACCTGTTGCCGCTCTCGGGTCTGCAGCACGTGGTGTTCTGTGAACGCCAGTGCGCGCTGATCCACGTGGAGGGTGTGTGGGTCGAAAACCCGTTGACTGCCTCCGGCAGGGTCGAACACGACCGGGTGCACGATCCTGCCGGAGAGGTCCGGCCCGGCTTCCGCATTTACCGCGCGCTGCCCCTACGTTCCGAACGACTAGGAGTGACCGGCGTCGCCGACGTGGTGGAGTTCCAACTGGAAGACGAAACCGGTATCTGGCGTCCGTTCCCGGTTGAATACAAACACGGCCCGAAGAGTCGTCGGCTCGCCGACCAGGTGCAGCTTTGCGCGCAAGCTATGGCGCTTGAAGAAATGCTCGGGGTGGACGTGCCACGCGGCGCTGTGTTCTATCGAACGAGCAACCGGCGTGTGACTGTCGAGTGTAATGCCGCTTTGCGCGAACGAACGATGGCAGCGGCGCGGCGATACCATGAACTGGTCGAACAAGGGCTGACGCCGAGAGCATCGTACGCCAAGAAATGCGATCACTGCTCGCTCATAGAAGCATGTCTTCCCGAGATCACGGCGAATCTCTCGGGTTTTCACCGCAAGCTGGAAATCGCTCGGCGGGAAGGGTCCGATGGAGGCGACACATGAACCTGCTCAACACTTTGTTCGTCACGACCCAAGGGGCGTACGTGCACAAAGACGGAGAAAATGTGCTCGTCTCCGTCGATCATGCCGAGCGGCTGCGCGTGCCGGTTCACCGCGTCGGAAGTATCGTGTGTTTCGGCAACGTCTCCGTCAGCCCGTTCTTGCTTGAATGGTGCGCGGAGCGGTCACTGCATATCGCAATGCTTACCGAGCACGGCAAGTTTCTTGGACGTTTTGAAGGGCTGGCGTCAGCGGGAGCAATCTTGCGCCGACAACAGTACCGCGCCTCACTTGACCAAAACGAAACGATGCGAATTGCCGCGTTCATCGTCCAAGGAAAGATTCGCAACAGCGGCGGTCTGCTGCGGCGTGGCGCCCGCGAGCGCGACGGAGAGGCAAGCGAAGCTTTATCGAAGGCGGCTGACTCGGTGTCGCGACTCGAAGCCTCGCTACCCGGCGCAAACACAATTGACCAGGTACGTGGCTACGAGGGGGAAACGGCGGCGGTCTACTTTTCCGTGATGGACGCGATGGTGGTGGTCGAAGACCCGGCGTTGCGTTTCGAGAAACGCTCACGGCGTCCGCCGAAGAACGCCTTCAACGCCCTGCTTTCATTCGGCTACGCCTTGTTGCTCAACGATTGCATTGCGGCCCTGCAGGCCGTGTCGCTCGATCCTTGGGTCGGCTTCCTGCACGTCGAACATCCGGGGCGGCCGTCGCTCGCGCTCGACCTGATGGAGGAGTTTCGCGCCTTCACGGTCGATCGCATGGTCCTCGCGCTACTCAACCGCAAGCAGATCACCGGCGCGGATTTTGAAACCGACCCGGCAGGCGGCGTGACGTTGAAAGACGCGGCGAGGCACACGTTCCTTTCGGAGTACCAGACACGCAAGAGCCGCGAGATTCAGCATCCGCTGCTGGAACAGGCCATCCCCGCCGGGTTGCTGCCGCACATCCAGGCGCGTTTGCTGTCGCGCACGATCCGGGGCGAACTCGACGAATATCCACCGTTCATGTTTCGCTAGGAGAAAGCCGATGTACATGGTAATCACGTACGACGTTTCGACCGAAAGCAAGGAGGGAAGAAGACGACTGCGGCGTATCGCGAAGACGTGCCGCAACTTTGGGCAGCGCGTGCAATTTTCCGTTTTTGAATGCAAGCTGGATAAAACAAACTGGATCAAACTCCGGGCGCAGTTGCTCGAAGAGTTCAACGACAAGGAGGATAGCCTGCGTTTCTATACGCTGTGCGAGGACGATCTGGGCAAGGTCGAGCATCACGGGCAAAAGAAACCACTGGACCTCGACTCGCCACTGATCGTATGAGGTGAAAATGGAGAACTTGGCGGCCAGCGCGAACCCCAAACAACCGGGGAAACACCGGGAGGTTCGCGTCGCCTGTGAATTCGCATATTTGACTACACAACGCAACGAGCGAATGAGATCGAAAGAGAGATCACCGCGGCGTTTCGCGCAAACCGCGGGCAAAAGCGTTGCGTCTACGGCAGTTGCGCGAAAGTAGTCTCTGTCCCCCCCGGGGGACGGAGTGGATTGAAACCTCGGCATGATCTTCTCCCTGGTGTAGTTTCGTGTCTCTGTCCCCCCCGGGGGACGGAGTGGATTGAAACATGATGAACGCTTCCCAGGTCAGCCCGTAGCCGCGTCTCTGTCCCCCCCGGGGGAC
>PMZC01000091.1 GCA_003170555.1 Deltaproteobacteria bacterium | reverse complement strand
CCATCTGATGTTCGGCATCCTGGTCTTGTGCGCCGACCAGTTGCTGCGCCTGGTCACCTAAACACCGCCGCGGCTCACGAATACTCCGTTCCACCAAATCAAGCGCCAGAGGTCTGTCGAAAACAGCACCACGTCACCGCCGGATCGCCGTTTTGTCCGAAGGTCATCCCCAAAAGCCTGCTCCTTGATCACAACACAGACGCTCGTCAGGATTTGTGCAAGAGGCTCTACCAAATGACATATGCGAGCGCTCTAACAAGGGGCTCAGCCCCTTGTTTACCACGTGTTCACCCCGTGTTCTAGCGCGCCGACCAGGGGCGGATAAGGGGCTAGTGGTCTTGCAAGAAATAGTCGACCATTCAACGGAAGACCTCGACGCCCGTGGAACGGGCGCTAGAAGTTAGCCCAGTATTTTCAATGCTGGGCGATCCGGTCCCAGGGTTGAAAACCCTGGGCTATTATCTCTCGCCCCTCGCGGGGCGGGCGGCAGACGGTCGGGGCAAGCTAGAAAGGCAATTTTTTCAAGACCGTAAGTCCCTTGCTACTGCGTCACGAGCGCGAAACGATCTCTCGATAGACCGCCAGCGTCTTCTCGACCATCACGTCGGCCGAGTGGGTGCGCCAAACTTCTTCGTAAGCGCGGTCGGCCAGGGCCGACATTTTTTGCCGGTCGCGCAAGGCTTCGATGATGTACGCGGCGATGGCGTTCGCGTCGCCGACCGGCGCGAGCAGGCCGGTCTTGTCGTGCGACACGATTTCCGGAATGCCGCCGGCGGCCGTCGCGACCACCGGAATGCGCGCCGCCATCGCGTCGAGAATCGCGCTGCACAGGCCGTCGGTGACGCTGGTCATCGCGAAAATGTCGAACGACGAGAGCCACGCGGAAACATCATCCTGCCAGCCGACCAGGTGCGCGTGCGCTAGGTTCAAGCGCGCGATCTGCGCTTCGAGTCGCGGCCGCAGTTCGCCGTCGCCGACGAGCACCAACTCCGCGCGTACGCCCTGCTCCATGACCTTCGCCCACGCGTTGAGCAAATGAACGTGGCCTTTGTGGTCGACGAAGCTGGCCACATCGCCGACCCACGGCGCGTCCGCGTCGAGGCCGGTCTCGCGCGCGAGTTTCGTCTTTGCGTCGGGAACGGGAACGTGATCGGGCACGCCGTCGAGAACCACCCAAATCCGTTCGGGTTTCACGCCGCCGTCGATCAGATACTGCTTGACCGCCTCGCTCACGGCGACGAAGCCTTCCGGCGTCGCGTATTTGCGGCGGCTTAGAAAGTTCTTGGCGACCGCGAAGTCGACGCGGCGATGCACAACCAACGGCGCCTCAAGCCCGAGGTGACGCGCGACGGCGCACAATCCGTGCGAGTGACTGGCATGAGTGGCGACGAGCTGCACGCCGGCATCGCGCACCATCGCGGCCAGACGGCGCGCGGCGAAGACGTCCCACTCGCCCCGGTATTTGAGTTCGTGAACCTGCACCGCCGAGCCCCGCAATCGGCGAGCGAGCGGCGTATCGGGTTGCGTGAACACGTGCGTCGGATGGCCGCGCGCGGCCAAACCGGTGGCGAGCAGATACGCCTGCCACTGGCCGCCGCGCCACTCGTGATCGAGATCGACGTGCCCGGTGACCAATAATTCGGTGTTTCGCACTTCGGTGATCCGCCCTTGGTTGTCGTACCCACTACTCAGCGATGGGAAATCATACTTGAACGGTGCGGCCGTATACAACCAAAGAATAGGGGGATGCTGAATGAGTTTGGCGTCAGGGCGTCGTCGACAAACAGCCTGCGTCGATTACCAACAACGTTTCGCCGGTACTCAGTGTTTATTAGCGATTTACCGCTAGAACCTTTTCAGGAACCCGCCGTTCTCCGACACATGGTCGGATGTTGCGGGGTACCCAATGACGTAAACCAGCCCCGACGTGTTAGGCAACCACAGAAACTGATTCACGCCTCGTTGGCGGAAGACTTCCGTCTGGTTGCTGATTGATCGCACAACCAGATCCCCGAATTTCTCGGCGTCGCTCCACTTCTCGAGGAAAGCGACGTACTTGCCGTCAACCGAAAAAGCACTCGCGAATGGAAAATCCGAAAGGAAACCTGATGCTGCCCAATCATTCAAATCGCATCTGGTGTAAGCGTCGGAGATCATCGCCGTTTGAGAAAGAACTTCGTACTTATGGTTTGCCAAGGAATAGAGCCTAAGTTCAGTTGTCGACTTGGACAGGGCTAAGACATATGAATCCGTCAACTCTATGACATCCCACCCTACAGGTAGCGTCAATTCCTTTACCGTCGTCGTCGTAGACGACCTGTGGTAAACACAGCGATGTCCGTCAAATGACCACGCGAGCGCATAGTTTACTCCGGGTTTAAGCACTCCTTGAACAGGCACCTGTATATTTCCGAAAGGAATAAACTCGTCACAGGCAGCAGTCTTGCAGCCATTCTCGATGGTGCAGATGAGTCGATCCGAATTGACAGCGCTGCTAACCAGGACTACATCGTCCAAGGCCGGGCCGGGGGAATATGCCATCGAAACTTGCGAATCAGTCCCAATGCTGCCTAGAATTCTGTTTTCCTGTGTCACCGGATTGTACAATTGGATGTTCCCACTGGTATTATTTCCGGTCACCCAGTTTCGATAAGGGTCGTTAGTACGATCCGCTGAAACATAAAAATACCCGGATTGTTGGTTGATAACCAAGGAATCTAACGGCAAGAAAACGTTATCCCCCCAATTTCCGCCGATGCCTAGAAAGGTGTTTTGATTCGAAGAGGCAGGTATATAATAATAATTATCCGGGATGGTTGTAGCATCGTCCTGGCCCGTTTCGTAGTTGACAATATGGACGAATCCGCCGGCGACTCCGAGGCAATAAGGCTTGACCGGATCGCATACTCCGCAGACATTATCAGGGAGATAATCGCGCACCTCGCCTGATTCTGGTAAAAATATCGACATTCCCGACGTAATGGCATTGTTGCTCCAAAGCCACCCCTCTTTGCCATAGATAAGTGAATTTAGATCGACGAAATTATCCTTCTTGGCGTCGTACCACGACGTCCCGCATCCGGTACCAGAATCGCCGTCCGGCCAGCGCAAAGCAATCCATCTAGTCGGTTCAGACGACGAGGAAAAAAATCCGCCTGGACACCCAATCGACATCGGTTTTATTAGGATATCGTCGCCTGATCTCATGAGGCGTAAGTCTGCCTCCTGTGTGGAATCATCATAGTTGTCCCAATAGAGGATCCCTTTGTCGTCGGACGAGAAGCGCGGCATATACATGCAGATTTGATTATAAAATCCGTGATTAGGTATCGGGGACTCGTGAGCGAGTACGGTATCCTTTCCGTTGGCGGTGTTCACCAGGTGCATTTTGGTCTCGGCATCCGTGATATACGTGACGTAGGTACCCAAATTCGAGACGCCAATGTAGCCGCTTCCGGTGAAGATCGTGCCCTCAAGCGGGCCGGCGTCGTCGTCCGCGTCGTCATCGGAGGAATCATCGTCGCTCGCGTCATCGTCGCTCGCATCATCGTCGCTCGCGTCATCGTCGCCGATGTCGTCGTCGCCGCTAATATCGTCATCGCTCGCTCCGCCGCCGCCACCGCCGCTGCTACAGGCGGTCAACAGCAATATCGAGCCAATAACCCAGAGAATTGTCGCGAGAGTTGTTTTCACCTTCATCGCTTTTTCTCCTGGCAAGTAGTCGGTTTTTAGAGGCCTTGTTAATTCGTATACCATATCCTTTGGCAACAAATCAAGAAGAACCCGATTGTCACTACGGCGCTGTCGCGCCGCGAAACGCGCGGCTAAGGGCCGTAATGCAGGATCGTTCCCCCGTTGCCCACGGCGAACACATCCGAAGACGAGCTTCCCCACACGCCGTTCAGCGCGCCGGTATTGTCCGGCACGGTCATCTCCGACCACGATGAACCGTCGTAATGAAAAATCGAACCAACGTATTGGAAGTCCAAGGTCAATCCCAAGATGAATACATCCGAGGATGAACTTCCCCACGCGTCCCTCAAAGAATCCGTTTTCACCCCGCTCGTGTTCATTACCGACCATGAGGAGCCGTTGTAGCGTAATATCGCGGGGACGCCGTGACTGTCTGATCCCGTGGCGAAAACGTCCGACGACGAGGATCCCCAAACGCCATACCAAGCCGACTTCGGCGGCACGCCGTTCGTCATCGCCGACCACGAGTCGCCGTCGAAATGCTGGATCACAGCGCCTCCCACGGCGAACACGTCTGAGTGGGAGGTTCCCCAAACGGCGGTCAAACCCGCATCCGGCACGCCTTCCATCGCCGACCACGCGGAACCGTCGTAATGCAGGATCACACTGGAGCCGTCACTCGGGTTATATCCAACGGCGAACACGTCCGAGTGGGAGCTTCCCCAAACGTCGGACAACTCCAACGTGGGCGGCACGCCGCTCGCCGACATGTCCGACCACGTATTACCGTCGTAGTGCAAGATCACCTTGGCTCCCGACCAGGGAACCCATCCCACGGCGAAAACGTCCGTGTCGGAACTGCCCCACACGGCGGCCAACTCCGCCGCCGGCGGAACGCCGTTCGTCATCGCCGACCACGAGGAACCGTCGTAATGTACAATCGCACTCACATAGTTATCGGCGTCCCAGCCTACGGCGAACACGTCCGAATGGGAGTTTCCCCAAATGCCGCTCAAATCCGCGGTTGTCCCGCTCGTCATCGCCGACCAATCGTCGTCGGCCGCGTCGTCGTCGATCGCGTCGTCGTCAACTGAATCGTCGTCGGCTGAATCATCGTCGGATTGCGCGTCGTCATCGCCGCCAATATCGTCGTCCGAGTCATTATCGCCGCCGCCGCCGCCGCAGCTACAGCCGGTCAACAGCAACACCAAGCCAACAGTCCAGAGAATCGTCGCGAGTCTTGTTTTCACCTTCATCGCTTTTTCTCCTGGCAAGTTGTCGGTTTTTTTAGGTTGACGTCAAACGGATACCATATCAGTCGCCAATGAATCAAGAGAGGACTGCTTGCGGTCGTAGCTCTTCAGGCCACAGTTTTTAGTGTTTGAAGCTGCGTTGGCCGGTGAAGACCATCGTCGCGCCGAATTCGTTGCATGCCTCAATCGATTGGTAATCGTTGATCGAGCCGCCCGCTTGGATGACCGCGGTCACGCCTTCCTTCAGCCCCACGTCGATGCCGTCGCGGAAGGGGAAGAACGCGTCGGAGACCATCGCCGCGCCGAGCAATCCGCCTTTGCGTTCGCACACCTCGGCCGTGATCGCCTCGCGCACCGCGTCGTCGGCGAGCGCGCTGAAGTTCACCTTGTGCCGCTCGAAGGCCAGGCGGTCGGCGAGTTTGCGGTAGGCCTTGTCGCGCGCGATCTCGGCGACGCCCACGCGATCCTGCTCGCCGGTGCCGATGCCCACGGTCACGCCCTCTTTCACATAGATCACCGAGTTCGATGACACGCCCGCCTCGACCATCCAGCCGAACAGCAGGTCGACGAATTCTTTTTCGGTCGGCTGGCGATTGACCTTGTACTGCTTGCCCTTGTAGGTCGTTTCGGCCGGCAGCAAATCTTCCTTGCGACGCGCCGACGGCTGGAACGAAACCTGCGCGATGACCGAACCGTCGATCAGGCTTTTGAAATCGACGACGCGCTCGTGCGCGTATTCCGCGAGCCGCTTCATGTTGTTGATTTTCATGATGCGCAGGTTCTTGCGCGCGGCCAGCACGCCGACCGCCCCTTCCTCAAACTCCGGCGCCACCACGACTTCCGCGTAACGTTCAGCGATCGCCTCGGCGGTCGCGCGATCGACCGCGCGGTTCAGCGCGATGCAACCGCCGAACGCGGCGACGTGGTCGGCGAGATCGGCTTTGAGGTACGCCTCGACCAGCGTGTCGCCCAGCGCGACGCCCGACGGATTGTTGTGCTTCATGATCGCCGCCGCGGGCCGCTCGGTGAGATAGCGCAAAATGTTGAGCGCGTTGTCGGCGTCGGTAAGGTTGATCTTGCCCGGGTGCTTGCCGAATTGCAGCAGCTCGGCGTCGGCGACCAGGCCGCGCCCCGGCGCGATGGTGGTCACCTCGCCCAGCACGAGATTGCCGTTGACGAGCCGGTACAGCGCGGCTTCCTGGCCGGGGTTTTCGCCGTAGCGCAGGCCGCGCCGTTCGCCCTCCACGTCCCACATCACCTTTTCGTAGACGAGCGTGGTGCGCCCGCGCGGATCGACGAAGCTGATTTCCATGCGCGCGGGGAAGTGGTCGTCGACGATGGTGTGATACGCTTTTTTCAGATCGTCGGGCACGTCGTTCTCCTACCTGTTCATCAACGTGTAGGCGCTCGGCACGGCCGCGGAATTCTGCCGCGCCAGATACGCGCTGATCGCCGCGTCGTATTGCGCGGTGTGACCGAAGGCCTTGGTCGCCAGTTCGAAGCGCCGCGCGAGGCTGAGGCGGCCGCCGCTATGGCGCAACGTATCGAGCAGCGCGGGATAATCGTGTGGATCGACCACCGACGCGACGCGTAGGTAGTTCTTCGCCGCCGCGCGCACCATGCACGGTCCGCCGATGTCGATGTTCGCCCGCGCCTCTTCGACGGTGACGCCCTCGCGCGCGATCGTCTGGGCGAACGGATAAAGGTTCACCACCACCAGATCGATCGGCAGCGCCGCCGTGCGAGCGAGGTCCGCCTGGTGGTGTTCGTTGTACGTCTCGGTGAGCAGGCCGAGATAGATCTTGAAGTCGAGCGTCTTGACCAGCCCGCCCTGCGTTTCCGGCTGGCCGGTGTAATCGGAGACCTGCGTCAGATGCCCCACCGCTTTCGCGCCGAGAATTTTTTGCAGCGCGGTGTACGTGCCGCCGGTCGAGTAAAAGTGCAGGTCCGGATTGATCTCGAGCAGGCCCGGCGCCAGCAATTCAAGGCCTGTCTTGTCCGACACGCTGACCAGCGCGCGCCGCACCGTCACCCAATTGTCTACTTTGCCGACGATATTGACCGCCACGGCAGCTCCTTGGTTAGGCGTTTCCGCCGTACAGTTTGCCGAACTCGGTGTCGTTGATGTTGAACGAGTGCGCGTCGTCCGGGAATTTCTTCGCCTTCACTTCGGCGATGTACTGTTTCGCCGCGCGCGTGATCTTCGGGCCGAGCCGCGCGTAGGTTTTCAGAAACTTGGGCGCGAAGCTGAGGTTGAAGCCGAGCATATCGTGCAGCACGAGCACCTGGCCGTCGACCTCGACGCCGGCGCCGATGCCGATCACCGGGATGCCGATCTCCTTGGCGATGATTCCGCCGACGCGCCCCGGCACGCATTCGAGCACGAGCATGATGGCGCCGGCCGCGGCAATGGCTTTCGCGTCGTCGATGATGGCCTGCGCCTTCTTCGCCGTGTTGCCCTGCACCTTGTAGCCGCCGATCAGGCTGGCCGTTTGCGGCGTCAGGCCAAGGTGGCCGACCATCGGAATGCCGGCGTCAGTCATCGCCTTGATCTTGGGGATCATCGGCCCGCCGCCTTCGAGCTTCACCGCTTCGCACCCGCCCTCTTTCATGAACCGCACGCCGTTGGCGATCGCCTGTTCGGTCGACACGTTGTACGACCCGAACGGCATGTCGCCGATCAACATCGCGTGCTTCACACCGCGGCGCACCGCGCGCACGAGCACGAGCAGCTCGTCGAGGCTGACCGGCACCGTGTCCGGATAGCCGAGCACCACGTTCGACGCGCTGTCGCCGACAAGAATCGTTTCGATCCCCGCTTCGTCGAGCAGCTTCGCGGTGGGGAAATCGTAGGCGGTGAGCATGGTGATCTTTTCGCCGGATCGCTTCCTTTCCTGCAAGTAACCGAAATCGACTTTGGTGCGCTTCATGGTTCGTTCTCCGCGGACTGGAGCAGAGACGACAAAGGGCTAAACCCGACGGCGCCCGTAACGTCCCGCCGCATGAGGTACATTCGGGCTCTTTGCCGTTGTCGTCGCACTAGGCGCGCCATTGTTAGGGAATCAACCGAGGGAGTCAAGATCGTGGAGTACGTAGGGGCGGGTCTCAGACCCGCCCGCATCGAAGGGCGCACAGCGGTGCGCCCCTTGGGCGGCAAGGGCGGGTCTGAGACCCGCCCCTACGATTTCGGCCCTACGGGCCTCCGGCGCTTCTGGACAAAGCCCGGTCATCGGTCTACATTTCAAACGTCGACTTAGACCGGGTGCCTCCACGGCGGAGGGAAAAGGGAAGCCGGTGCGAATCCGGCGCGGTCCCGCCACTGTAAGGGGGAAGGCGAAGCGCCACGGCGCCACTGCCGCTCGTGCGGTGGGAAGGCGGCGCAGAGCGATTGAACCCCCAAGCCAGGAAACCTGCCCGGTCGTCAATGCGGTCCGACGCCGCCCGGCGTCGCGGCCCACACCCGAGGAGGTGGATCATGCGCGTTTCTTTCCTGGCGGTTTTTTTGGTGTTGACGATGGCGATGACTGCCGCGGCCGGTCCGTACGACGAGCCCGGCATCGCCGCCGACAGCCCGACCATCATCGGCTGGGCCACCGGCTATCTGAATTACCTGCCGGCGGACAACGTCGATGCGCAATGGCAGGATCCGCAAAAAGCGCTGGGGCCGGCGACCGGCAATCCGAACGACGTTGTCGCGCTCGGCGAACGCGATGTGACCTCGACCGAGCCGCCGGGTGAAATCACGTTCACCTTCGACGCGGAGCTTCGCGATCGGGCGGGCGCGGACCTGGTCATTTTCGAAAACGGTTTTCCGGCCGGCGATCTCCTGTTCGGCGAACTCGGGTTCGTCGAGGTGAGCACCGACGGCGAAAACTGGGCGCGCTTTCTTTGCGTGTCGCTGACGGCCGAGCCGGTCGGCGCGTACGGCACGCTCGACCCGACCGACATTCACAACCTCGCGGGCAAGCACCCCAACGCGTACGGCCAATCGTTCGGCACGCCGTTCGACCTGGCCGATCTCGCCGACGACCCGGCGGTGCAAAGCGGCGCGGTCGATCTGCAGAACATCCGCTACGTCAAGATCGTCGACGCGCCCGGCGGCGGAAACTACTTCGATGACGCCGTGTCCTTCGGCTACGCGGCGAACCATCCGATCTACGACGCCTACCCCACCACCGGCTCGGCCGGCTTCGACGTCGAGGCTGTCGGCGTGGTCGACGAAAGCGCGACCGGCGGCCAGGCGGACGACGACACGTCCGACGATGACGCGGGCTCGTCGTGGAACGACGACGATCAATCATCCGCGAGCGGAACCACTGCCGGCTGCGGCGTGTGACGACCATGCTTCGCCGAATTATTGTGTGTCTATTGGCGGCCGGTCTGCTCGCGTGCGGCGGCTTGAAGGAACAGCACAGCGACCTGCCGACGATCAGCCCGCACCAGGGTTACCCGTATTACCTCGTCATCGGCGGCGGGTTGTCGGAAACGCTGAGCGTGCTGCGCGTCAATCAGGGCCCGTCGTTCAAGCTCTACAACGACGTCGCGCTCACCGGCGCCGCCATTCACCAGACGCTTGTGCGAAACAACACGTACTTCGCGATGTGCTCGCTGTCGAATTCGATCGCGGTGTACGACTTCAATCTCAACGTCGAGCGCGAGGTCTCGGTCGGCGGCGGAACCAACCCCATCGGCTTCACCATGGTCGACGACCGCACGGCCTGGGTCAGCGACTTTGTCTCCGCCGACGTGCGGCTGGTCGATCTCGGCCCCGGCGTCGCGGATGACCAGCGCGTTAAAAAAATCATCGCCCTGCCCGACGGCTCGACGCTGCCGCATGACGACGGCGTGACGCAGTCGTGGGCGCGGCCCAACGGCATCGCGCTCGCGCACGGCCGGCTGTTCGTCGCGTTGTCGAACCTGAGCGCGCAGTACGTGCCCGCGGGGCCGGGCGTGCTCGCGGTGATCAATCCGACCAGTGGTGCGGTCGAAAAGATGATCACGCTCTCGGGCCGCGACGCGATCGGCGTGACCTATGATGACGCTCGCGATCTGGTGTGGGTGACCACCGCCGGCGATTACGTGGTCGGCGAAGGCTTCGTCGGCAACGGGATGATCGAGGCGGTGAATCCGCAGACGCTGGCGATCGAGCGACGCATCGACGTCGACGGCGCGCCGTTTGAAATCGTGCTCGCGTCCGGCGCGCTGGCCTACCTCGGCAACGGCATGGACGCGCGCGTGCCGGTCGTCGATCTCGACGCGGGCGAGCAGACCGACGCGGTCGACCTGCGCGAACACGGCGAGACGCTGTCGTTCATCTCCGGCCTCGCGCTCGACCCGGACGGCCGGCTGTACGTGGTCGACTTCGACAGCGACCAGTTGTACGTGCTCGACCCGGCGAACGAGTACAAAGTGATCGCGTCATTCACCGTGAACGACGGGCCGGATACGCTGTCGTTCCTGATGTAGGGGCAACCCCCCGTGGTTGCCCCGCGCCGGGCAGGCACAGGGGCCTGCCCCTACCACGTGTACACGTGTCTCGCATACCCCGCGAAGTCGTCCACAATCGCGCCATCCGCGCCGGTGGTGAGCGTGCGATTTTCGAACATCACCTTGATCTGCTTGCCGGCCGGCAGGCCCTGCACGAGCAGGCGCGCCTGACTTTTCGCGCGCGGCGTGGTGTTGATCGCGACGAGCAGCGGCCGGTTGCGGCCGTCGATCTTATAAATGAAATGGATCGCCTTGTCTTCGGCGCCGGTCTGGCTGTCGCCCTCGCCGGTGCGGGCCAGCGTGCGCGACGGCGGCAGGAACCACGGCGCGAGGCCGCCCGGCCCGTTCACCTCGGCGAAGAACTGCTTCATACCGGCCCACGGCCCGGGCATACGGTCGACGTCGATGTACGCCGCGATGTTGTCGATGTAGAAGAACACGCCGTGGATGTCGTGCGCGAGGCACACGTAGCCCTCGGCCAACACCTCGGCCGCCGTGAGTTGCCGGTGCGAATCGCGCACGTGCTCGCCCTCATGCGCCTCGACCACCGCCCAAAGCGCTTTGTCGGGGCCGACCTCTTGCCTCATGCGTTCGGTGCGCTCCCACAGTTCGTTGAGCTGCCGGCCCGCGCCCAGCGGATAAACGTCGAACGCGGCGATATCGAGCATATCCTTATACGCCGCGAACGAACCCGGCTTCCAACCCTGGAACAGCACGGCCGCGGCGCGCGACGGATCGGTCTTCTTCGCCAGGTTGTAAAGCTGCAACACGAATTCGGGCGGCGAACCCCAGGTCGAATCGTTGTGGTCGGCCTCGTCTTTCAGATACCAACACAGGTTACCCGGCCGGTTACGATTGTTCTGCATCACCTCGCCGAGCACGTCGAGCGCCTGATACTCATCGGTGTATTGGTGCTCGATCCAATAGCTGCGCGTGTCGGTGAAGAACTGGCTGGTGCACAGCAGGTGATGTTTGGCGCACATCTCGACCCACTCCGGGAAACCGTAGCGCACGCGGTCGTTGTAGCCGCCCTCGGCGTACGGCTCCCAGCGCCGCCGCCATTCCGTTTCCCAGCCCTGGAAGATCAGCGCATTCACGCCGCTCTTCGCGTAATATTCCCACGAGCCGGTGCGCATGCCTTTGATCAGCAGGCCCGCGATGAACACCGGACCCTGGCCGGGAATGTATTCGCGCGTTTGCCCGACGTGCGCGAAGTTGCTCGGCTCGGGCTTCGGCCAGAAGCCGGGCGCCGGCGCGGGCACGGCGACGCGGCCGTTGGCGAGGCCGACCCAATCGATCGGCAGATCGCCGCGCAGATCGCCGTAGTCGCCGCGGCCGATGCGCACCAGATACGTGCCGCTCACCACGTCCGCCTGTCGCGCGTCGAAGGCCATCGTCTCGACCTTCCATTGATGATCGAACTTGCCGCCGAGCACGCCGAGCTTGCGCCAATCCTGATGGTAAGCGACCTCGACCGTGGTCGGTTGCAGCAGGTTGTCTTTGTAGCGAATCGCCAACATGCCGTTGTGCAGCGCGGTCGCCGGCGGCTTGATGCGCAGCTTCGCCGAGTAATCGCTCTTGATCGCGCGCGCCGTCGTGTAACGCGTTTCCATGCCGGGCTTGGTCACCCAATAAAAACGCGTGGGCGTTTCGTAGAAAATGAACTTGGTCGGATCTTCCGCGCCCCACAGCCAGTAATTTTCGGGCGGCTTGGGAAAATAGATATCGCGCGCGTCGCTGAAATCGTTGGGCGTGCCGAAGTCGGCGAAGCGCACAAACGCCGCGCGCTCGACGCCGCCGTCGGGCAGATACGTCGCCGCGATGACCAGCACCGGAATCAATAACAAGACCGGCCAGAACTTGCGCATGAATGCCTCCGAGGTTGCGGAACCAGCGTGCCACAGTCTGG
>PMZC01000065.1 GCA_003170555.1 Deltaproteobacteria bacterium | reverse complement strand
ACTCCCCCCGCAATACGGGGGGAGTTGGAGGGGGGTCCAAGGAATGCCCTTGAGAAGCATGAAATGCGCTAATTGCGGGGCTCCATTAACCGTAAGCCCTGGGGATATTCAGGCCGGCTACGTCAAATGCGGCTATTGCGAAGTTACGTTGGAACTTCTGAAGCCAGGTGAAACACTCACGGCGACAGTCGACAAGCGTGACAAGCCCGAAATAGCTGCCTCTGCCGAGCCGAAGAAAAGATCTGCCTCGACTGACAGGTCAATCGGAATTGAACCAAGATCTCCTTCAAAAAAGTCTCCCCCGTTTCGCCCGCTGTCCCCGGCGGTTTCGGCGGGCCTGGCGCTGCTGCTTGGCGCGGCGATGGCCCTGCCCTTCGGCCTGGCGACCGCCAAGGAAAACGCGATCCTCGAGCCTCCGTTCGTCTATCAGCTTCTCCCCTATTGCGGGTTGGCCTTCTTCGTCATCGCCTTTGCGTTCGCGCATCGACGCCGCCCGGCGACCGACCGCCGCCGGCTGGCCGTGCGCGCGGCGTTTCTCGTCTGGATGATCGCGGCCGTGCCGATCTGGGTGACCGGCGAACGCAACGAGGCGCTCAAATTCGTCGGCTCGTTGTCGCTGGTCCTGCTGCTGGCGACGCCCTGGTGGTTCGCCGTGTTGTCCGGCCCTGCAAGATTCGCCGCCCGCCGGCTGTTGTTCGGCGCGCTGTACTGGGGCGGCTTCGTGTCGGTCTGGCGGCTGTTCCCCACCTTCAACGAAACGAGCAAGACCGACGTCGAATACACCAGCCTCGACCAGACGCGCGCCGCGCTCNNGCTGCTGGCGCGGCGGATCGCGGAAATCCGGCGCCGGTCCGCGCATTGAACTTGCCAGGACGTGGCCGGTCACGTTATTCTGCCGTCATTCAGCAAGCGAAACGCGGAGGAGAATCATGCGCGTGAAAATCGCCATCGTCTTGGCCCTGACGATTTTGCTGCTCACCGCGTGCGCGCGACGGGACGCGAACGACCAGGCCCATTCGTATATCACGCAGGATGACGCCCAGGCGCTCGTGCTGCGCGTCAGCCAGGACACGAAGCTCCGCGACTTCAAGTCCCTCCAGCAGGAATTCGCCGACGACGCGGCGATCAACTTCCAACAGGGCGACGTCCAAAATGATTTCACGCCGCTCGGTTACGTCAATGATATGGACAACCGCTATCGCAATATCGACTCGTACAACTACTTCACGGAACCAATACGGATTGAAACGATCGGCATGGCGGTCGAAGTGCGCCAGACCGTGCGGATCACCGTCACGATCAACGACGCCGCCACCGAAACGACGTACGCCAATACCTACCTGGTGCGCACGGTGAAAGGCAAGCCGAAGATCACGGAGTTGAAGGTCATCGCTTTCGTGTACCGGCGGCCGTAGTCACTCTCTTCTACCGCGTCCACAACCTCCGCACACGCGCGGCGATGCGTTGCAGGCGGGGCGTTTTGTGCGCCCAGTCGAGGCGCGCGAGGCTGGTCGCCACCAGCCAGAGCAACACGCCGCACGAAACCAGCGACACGGCGCCCCACCACCACGAACTGGAGATGACCGTCCCGCGGCCCGTGACGCGCCAGCCCGTGGCGCGCAGAAAAGCGTTGAGCGCCAGGCCGGCGATCAGCGAGGACAGCACCACCGACGCGAGGTAGATGCGCAGGAAGCCGCGGCCGAAGGTCTGGCGCAGCAGAATCACCGTCGCGAGATTGGTGGCCGGTCCGGCGATGAGAAACACCAGCGCCGCGCCGGGCGACAGACCCTGGGCGATGAGAATGGCGGCGATCGGCGTCGATTCCACCGCGCAGACGTACATCGGGATGCCGATCACCAGCATAAACAACATGCCGCCGAATTGGCCGCCCGGAATGCGCGTGGTCCAGTCGCCGGGCAACAGGGCCGAGATCAGGCCCGCCGCCGCCACGCCGACCACGAGCCACAGCGACAGGTCGTCCATCAATTCGCGAAAGGCGTACTGGCCGGCGTCGCGCGCCAACGTACGCAAGGGAACGGCGCCGCGATCGCGCCCGAAACCCACCGCGGCTTTGAATGAGGCCCACAACCCGGCCGGGCCGACGACGTGGTATTCGGTATCTTCACAGCCGCACGGGCAATGGCCGTTCGCGTGTTCATCCGCGTGATCCACCGAGCAGGCGGAGGACACGACCGGAAGGTTGGGCGCCGGCGCTTCGTCTTCGCCGTGGTGGAAGGCGCGCACCAGCAGCGACACCGCCGTGGCGAATACCGCGTTGAAGAACGCGACGACCGGCCGGGCCAACGCCATGACCGGCCCGAGCAGACCCCAGGTGAGCAGCACCGTGTCGATGCTCGTTTCCGGCGTGCTGATCAGAAACGACAGACTCGCCTCGCGGCTTGCGCCCTTCTCCCGCAGGCTCAGCGCGAGCGGCACGACGCTGCACGAACACAGCGGCAGCGGCAGCCCGAACAACGCGGCGTACAGCGCGCTGCGCCACGTCGGCTTCCCCAGCAGGCGATGCACGCCGCTGGTCGGAATCAGAATCTTGACCCAACCGGCGAGAAAAAGGCCGAGCAGCAAAAAAGGCGCGGTTTCGTAGAAGACGTTCGCGGAAGTACGCAGGAATTCGACGAAAAAATTAATCAAATCATCCCTTCACGGTCACCCCTGCCGGTTCCCGTCTCTGGCGAAAACCTAAAGCGGACCCGTGCGAACTGTCAAGCAGACGAACCTCATTAATGATGAGTCGTAACTTGACAGGCGCCTAGGCGACCATAGATTATGGGAATCAGTCCTTACGAAAAAAAAGTCGGGTGGTCGGGCATAAACTTCGGGCGCGATTCGACCGCGGAAGAAAGCGCCGGCGCCGGGCGCCCAGTCGCCCCGGTCGACGAAAACGAACCGGATGACGAAGGAGGGGGCCATGCGCAAATCATCGTTGCTTTTGATCCTGGTCGCACTCGGTGTCGTCGTGGCGTTGGTCCTCTCGTGCGGCACGGGCGACGAACCAAAAACCAACGCCAACTCGGGCGCCAGCGGCTCCATCACGCCGACGTGGAACAATTTCGCGCAGGGATTCTTTCAGAACTACTGCCTGCGCTGTCATTCGAGCAGCGTGACCGGCGCCGCGCGCAACGGCGCACCGGACGGCGTCAACTTCGACACGTATAGCGACGTCGTCGCGGAGTCGGCGAATATCCGTAACGAGGTCAGCACCGCCGGTATGCCGCCCACGCCGCCGATGCCGACTACCACCGAAGACCAGACCCTGGTGGCGTGGATCGACGCCGGGATGCCCGAGAAGTAAGACCCCCTCGTGGGATAAGGAGAAGAAACCGATGAGATCGCTGCGCGTCATGTTGATCGTCGCCGCCGTGGCCGGTCTGTTGTGCGCCGGGCAAGCCGTGCTGGCAAGCAACTGCACCCTGACCTATGCGAATTTCGGCCAGGCTTTTCTCGGCAAGTACTGCAACACTTGTCACGCCTCCACGTTGAGCGGCGGCCAGCGCCGCGGCGCGCCGGCCGGCCTCGATTTCGACACGCCCGAACTGGCGGCCAAGCACGCGGTCGGCATCATGACCAGGACCGCGGTCAAAAAGAACATGCCGCCGGCATGGGCCGCCCCGCAGCCGACCGACGACGAACGAACCAAGGTGCAAACCTGGGTCTCTTGCGAATATCCGCGCTAGCGTCACCAGCCCGGGCGGCCTCGCGGCCGGCCAGAAAGGATTGAAGCCATGACTCGCCGAATCGCTGTGGTCTTGAGCGTGGCGGCTTTGGTGTTTGCGCTGCAACTGCTTTCACCGGCGAACCTGCTGGCCAAGCCGGAATTCGCGGCGCGCTATCAGACGTCCTGCTGGAGTTGCCACACCAATCCGTACGGCGGCGGCGTGCGCACCGAGGAAGGTCTCGGCTTTGAACGCACGTTGTCGCTGACGGCGACGCAGAACTGGCTGAACAAAAAGTTTCCCGGCTATGACTTCAACCCGATCGTCAACAAGAACCTGCAGCTCGGCGCCGACGGCTGGCTGATGTTCTTCGGCGAGCAGGTGGAAGGCCCCGACTCGCAAGGCAAGCAGAAGACGAAGTGGCAGTCTTCCTACCTGTTTATGGAAGGCAACGTCTACGCCGATGCGCGCCTGCTGCCGATTTTGCACCTGGTCGCCGGCTACGACGTGGCGAACAACGCGACCGAAACCTTCGGCCAGATCGACGGCCTGCCGGCCGGTTTGTACTTCAAGGTCGGCCGCTTCATCCCGCCGTTCGGCCTGCGCTTCGACGACCACACGGTCTTCACCCGCGATCCGCTGGGCTTCAGCCAACTCGCGCAGGACAGCGGCGTCGAGGTCGGCGTCCGGCCCGGGCCGGTCTACGTGATGGCCGCGATGACCAACGGCAACCTCGGCGCCACCGGCATGGACCTCGACAAAAACTGGTACGCCGCGACCGTGCAGGGCGGCGTGCATTTCTGGAAGTTCACCGTGGGGGCCAGCTTCTTCCACAATACGCGCGACGACATGATCCGCGAGGTCTACGGGCCGTACCTCATGTTCGGCTGGGGACCGTTCGCCTATGTCGGCGAGGGCGACCTGTTCGACCAGGAAAATCCGGCGGCGGTCAATCCGCCCTTCCCGAGCAAGTGGGCGCACGGCTGGACGATGATCCACCACGTCGATATCCAGATCATCGAGGGCCTGTCGCTGCAGGGCCGCTACTCGTATTACGAGCCCAACATCAAGGTGGAGAAGGACGAGTACTACCAGGTCATGGGCGGCGTGAATGTCTACCCGATCCCGTTCTTCGAAGTAAATTTCCAGTACCGCCACAACAGCGAACAACAGCCGTCCGTGAACAACGACGAGCTGCTCGCCCACGCGCACGTGTTCTTCTAAACCCGACGCCACAAACGCGGGAGGCCGGTCACGAAGATCGGCCTCCTTCTTTTATGCGCCGGACTTGACTCGTTCAATCATTCTTTTTACCGCCGTACTGGCTTTGATCGGGACGAGTTCTATCGCCGGATGCTCTTGTGCAAACACGCGAAAAATTTCATCGGCGAACGCTTGTCCGATGTTGTCGACGCCGTGGAAATCGAACATCACGGTTTTGAATCGTTCGATTCTCGTCAGCAGCCTCTTGGCTTGAGAACGCGAGATCAGTTGATCGTCCCCGTAGCGCGCCAGTTCCACCGGCACGACCGTTTTATTGAAACCGTAAACATCCCCGGAGGAAAACTGATCGAAAATCTTTTTCGCGGTGCGCGCGGTGTGATTGTTTAGCTCCAGCCACACGGCGGTTCCTTTTCTCGGCTCGGCTATTTCTTGAATCCAATCTTCCTCCTTGCCGAATTGGTGGGAGAAGTGGACGCCGCCGGACAAGACGGCGAAACGGTCGAAGATGCGGGAGGTGAAAAAAACGCCCTCGCCGGTATGCCGTTTCGGATCGGTGGTCAGTTTTCCCTTGGCCAGCTCCAAGATCGCGTGTCGTTCGTCCAGCAGATGCAGGCCGGTCTGAATCTTCTTGAAGATCCCGACGCCGTCGTCGCGGATCATCATCTTCGTCACCGCGGCCGTCTTCTCGATATCGATGACGATCCGCGCGCCTTCCGAGTGATCAATGGCGTTGTTGAACATTTCCGTGAAACCGAATTGCCAGATGCCCATCACGTTGTCGGGCAGTCGGCCCAGCACCGGTTTGACGTCGTTGCGCCAGATCACATCTTCCGCCAGGTCCGGCGCGATGCGATATTTATTCGTCCATCTCGACAGCAGGGCCAATCGATAAGACCGGTTGCGCGTCTCGCCCGATTCCACCAGCGCTTGTTCGGCGACGAGCCGCCGCAGATGCTTGCTCACGGCCTGTCGCGTGACGCCGAAGTGTTCCGCCGTTTTCTTGGCGATGTCGGTCGGATGCTTTTGCACTTGGTCGAGAATATACCGTCGAACATCTTCTCCACGAGCGCGAACCCTGGTCATGGCGAAACCTCCGCCGAAAGGTAGTCAGCGCCGGCGACAAACTTTGTCAACCTTAAGCGGCTACATTGTCAACCATGAGCGGAGTATTGTCAACCTTGATCGTCAGCGCAGGAGGCAAGAGTTGCTGTCCTTTGCCCGTCATTTTTCACTTTTCATTTTTCACTTTTCATTTCTTCTCCCCTGCCCACTGCAGCGCTTCGTCGCGCGCGACCACGAGGCGGCTGGCGACGCCGAAGGGCCGGACCGTGGCGATGTTGTTGCGCGGGTCGAGCGGCGCGAGGCCGGGCTCGGGTTCGTGCTGGAAGATGAACATCCGGTTCGCGGTCCAACCCACCAGATCGTCGGACGTCCGGTCTTGGCCCCGGCCCGCGGCCGATTCCACCGGCGTCCAACCGAGGCGCGGCAGATAGACCTCGACGATTTTGTGAAACATGTTGCGGTCGAATCCGGCGCGGGCGGACGAGCGGCGGACGTCCAGCGAGCCGGCCATGTACCGCGTCGGCAGGCCGACGCTGCGCGCCAGGGCGATCATCAGGAAGCTGAATTCGGTGCACGAGCCGCGGCGGATTTCCAGCACCTCCGGCGCGCTGCGTTTGGGGTGGTTGAACCCGTAGCGCAGGCGATGGCGCACCCACCAGGCGATGCGGCCCATCATGTGCAGCGGGTTGGTCTCGTCGCCGACCGCCTCGCGCGCGGCCGCGACGACGGCCGGGTCGTGAATGCGATACAGCGGCCCGTCGGCCAGATAATCTGCCTTGATCTGCTCCGGGATTTCTTCGAGCGGGCCGACGGCGCGCGGATCGAGCCCGCCGTGAAAGCGGCCGATTTGCGCCTCGGCGTCGAACCGGATGTGCGCCATCGCTCCGTCGGGCAGCGCGCCGAAATCGAACTCGGCGATGCGATAGCCGTAGCGGCTGGCGAGCACGCGCGTCGGCGGCGGGTTGAGACGGAACAGGTAGACCGCTTGATACGCGTCGTCGGCCGGCAGCGGCAGCCACACGCGCACGTCCTCGCCGTCGGGATTGCGCTGGACCGTAAAGTCGCCGCGGTAGTGAAAGGCGAGACGCAGCGGCTGGTCGGCGGACCACGCGGGCTCGCTCATGCCGGCGATCGCCCGCGGCGTCGGATGATAGCCGAGGCTCCACCATTCCGGCGCCGCCGCGCGCGCTTCCCGCACACCGAGTAACAGCAGACACAACGCCAGCCAGGCGGCTTTCTTCATACCTAATTGTCGGCACGCCGCAAGAGCTTGTCCAGACTCCGAGTTGACGCGGCAAAGCCGACGCCCCTATGATCGTTTAAATCATCTCGTGAGACTCGCGACCGATGAACGGTGAAGAGGGACGTTGGACATTGCGTCGGGACCGCGGAACACTCCGCACTCCCCAATCCCCAATCCCCAATCCCCAATCCCTAGGCGCGAGACCCTTGCTTCTCCGGTCGTCATTGCTTCTTGTGCTATTGCTCTTTCTCAGCGTGCTTCCCGCGTTTGCCGATGACACCGGCGGCAGCGACTACGGCGCGCCGTTCAACGCGGGTGCGCGGCAAAGCGCGGGCGAGGGGCTCGATCCGAGCGCGACCGCGACGGTGATCGTGGTGACCGGCGAAGACTTGATCGCCCGCGGGGCGCGTACGGCCGCCGACGCGTTGCAGCTTGCCGCGGGCGCTTACGTGTATGACCTCGATCGCTGGCCGCAGCGCGACGAGCGGCTATTGCGCGTGCGCGGCGCGGCGCCGTCCGACGTGCGCGTGCTGCTCGACGGCGTGCCGATCGAGCACGGCGTCTTCGGCACGACCGACTTGCGCGACCTGCCCGCCGACCAGATCGCGCTGATCCGCATTTACCCCGGTCCGGCCCCGGCGATCTACGGCGCCGAGGGCGGCGGCGCGGTCGTCGAGATTCTGACCCGCCAGGCCGGCGACCATTTCATCGGCCGCTTCGATTCGCGCTTCGCCGATCACCGCAGCGCGAATTTCTCGCTCGGTCTGGGCGACACGTACGGCGCCTTCCAATACTTCGTCGCGGGCGATCACGACGGCGCGGCCGGCTTCCCGCTGCCCGCTTCGTTTCCGCGCGCCCGCAACGAAGAGGGCGGCGTGCGCGACAACTCGGCCTTCGCGCGCGACCATTATCGCGTACGCGTCGGCGCGTTGATCGGCTCGCAGGCCGAGTTCCACCTCACCGGGTTTTACTCGCGCGGCGAACAAGACGCGCCGGTCGATATCGGCGCGGTCGATCCGGCCTTCGTGCGCTTTCCGGAAGTGCATCGCCTCGGCGGCCAACTTAACGCGCGCGCCGGCGCGTTCGGTCCGTTCCAGGTGCGGGCCGACGCGTATCTTTTCGAGTACGTCGAGGATACCGCGCAATACGCCGAAGAAACTCTCACGACGCTGCTGTCGCGGTCGCGCCTGCGCAACGTGCGTTCCGGCGGCGACCTGACGCCGGTGTTCGACCTCGGCCGCTTCAGCCGGATCGCCGTGACCTTCGGCGGACGCCACGACGAAATCGACTTCGAAATTCCCGACCAGTTCCGCGAACGCATCAAGACCAACCGCCTCGACGCCGCGGCCGACGAGGAAATCAAGCCGACCGATTGGCTGCAGGTCAGCCTGGGCGGCGGTTACGGCCGCCTGCGCGCGACACACGCGGTGAACTTCACGCCGGGCGATCCGGTCGCGGGCTGGCGCGCGCGCTTGGGCGCGGTCGTCGGGCCGTTCGCCGGGTTCTCGGCGCACGCGGTCGCCGGGCGCAATCCGCGTTTTCCGACGATCGAAGAATGGTTTGACCCGCAGCTCGGCAATCCGAATCTGCGGGCCGCGCTGGTCGACAACTACGAGCTCGGCGTCGATTACGCGCTCACCACGCTGCTGCATTTCGGCGCGGTCGGGTTCATCCGCGGCACGCAAGGCGCCCCGCAAATGACCGCCACGAGCGACGCGGCCCGGCCGCTCGTCTTTACCGACGACGCGGATTTCGTGACCCGCGGCTTCACCCTCACGCTCGACGCCGCGCCCGTGCACGGCCTGACGCTGCGGGCGAATTACACGCGGCTGCAATCGTTCGACGGCGACGGCCATGCGATCGACGTGTACTATTTGCCCAAACAAACCGCCGCCGGCGAAGCGCGCTATCGCTTCGACTTCGGCCTGGGCGCGGGCGTGAACACGTTCTATGCCGACCAGGCGCGGGCCCCGGTCGACGGCCTGGTAAACACGATGCCGTGGTACTGGCTGCTGGGCGCGCGCGTGTTCTACAGCTACCGCGACCGCATCGAACTTTACGTCCAGGGCTGGAACCTGACCGACGCCTACTACGAAACCCACCCCTTCTACCCCGAGCCCGGCCGCACCGTCGAAGCCGGAATGAAGCTGACGTATTTCTGACCCCCCTCCAACTCCCCCCGTCTCGCGGGTGGAGAGCCGTCGCACGCGCTAGCGTCTTCAATTCCCCCTCCGCAAGACGGAGGGGGTTGGGGGAGGTCCAACGAAGTGCTCCCAGGATTAAAAATCCTGGGCTAACGACTATCGCCCCCGACGGGGCGACGGGTGGCGCGGGCGCGCTAATGCTTACCCGTGCTATCTACGCCGTAGCACTGGCAAACTTCGCAGGGCTTCGTGTGCCAGCGCCACCCGATCGTTTGTGCCATAGTCTTGGCCTCAAGGCCAAAGCTGTGCTGGTCGAACCACGACACAGCTTTGAGCCCGAGGCTCAAAACTATGGCACGGGGGATCGTAGCGCACGTGGCGCCGTCCGCGTTCCTTCGTTACAATGGGCAGCGTGATGAGCAGCGAGGTCAGCCGCGGGTGAAATTCATTCTCGCCGAGAGCGCGGGTTTTTGTTTTGGCGTGCGTCGCGCCGTCGACCTGGTGCTGGCCGAGAGCACGTCGAAGCGCGGCAAGATTTCGACCTACGGCCCGCTGGTGCACAACCCGCAGGTCATCGAGTTGCTCAATCTGCGCGAGGTCGCCTGCACGGAAGACCTCGACCAGATTCAGGAAGGGCTCGCGGTCATCCGCAGCCACGGCGCCCCGCCCGACGTGATCGAAACGCTGCAGCGGCGCGGCCTGGAAATTCTCGACGCCACCTGCCCCAAGGTGCGCGCGGTGCAGAAGGTCGTCGAGACGTCCGCGGCGCAAGGGCGCACCATCGTCATCTTCGGCGAAGAGGAACATCCGGAGATCGTCGGACTGGTCGGCGCGGCGCGCGGGCGGCCGTGTCACGTCGTGTTCAGCGAAACCGAATTCGACGCGCTCGGCCTCGCGCCGGGAACGCCGCTCACGCTGGTCGCGCAGACCACGGCCAACCGCAATCGCTATCAGCAGCTCGTCGCGCACGTGCGGGAAAAATTCCCCGACGCCGAGGTGCGTGAGACGATCTGCTCGGCCACCGAGCAGCGGCAGGAAGAAATTCGCGCGCTCGCCGCTCGCGTGCAGGCGATGGTGGTCATCGGCGGACGCAATAGCGGCAACACGCGGCGGCTGGCGGCGATCAGTCGCGACCTGGGACTGCCGACGTGGCACATCGAAACCGCCGACGAACTCGACGGCCTCGACTTCGCGCCGTATCCGCTGGTCGGCGTCACCGCGGGCGCGAGCACGCCGAGTTGGATCATCGATCGCGTGATGACGCGCCTGCACGAAATGGAAGAAGCGCAGGCGAGCCCCTTGCGCGCGCGGGCCCGGCGCGTGCTCGAAGCGCTCACCAGCATGCACCTGACGACGGGCTTGTCCGCCGGCTTTCTCGCTTACGTCGGCGCGGTGCTGATGGGCCTGGGCTTTCGTATCGACTTCTTCGTGCTCGTCGTCTGCTACGTGATGAGCATGCACGTGCTCAATCGCTTCACCGAAAGCGGCGTCGACAAGTTCCGCGACGACCCCAAACGCCAGGCGTTCTACCGCCGTTACGGGCGCGGGCTGCGCGTGATCGGCATCGGCGCGGGCCTGCTGTCGATTGTGCTGGGCTACCTGCTCGGCGTGATTCCGTTTTTGCTCGTGCTGGTTTCGTCGCTGATGGGCGTGATGTATTCCGTGCGCGTTGTGCCGCGCGGCTGGATGCGCTTCCTCGGCTTCCGCCGGCTGAAGGACATCGCGGCGAGCAAAAACATTTTCGTCGCGTCGGCGTGGGCGCTGGTGAGCATTTTTCCGCTGTTCTTCGTGCAGCAGGCCGGCAGCATTCACCGCCTGTTGCTCGCGTTTATATTTTTGTTTCTGGTGACCGGCATTCGTTCGATCTGGCTCGACCTGTCCGATATGGCTTCCGACCGCCTCGTCGGCCGCGAGACCGTGCCGCTGGTGCTCGGCCCGAAGCGCACGCTGTCGTTGCTGCGCGCGCTGATCGTCGGCCTCGCCGCCGGGCTGTATGTTTGCGCGGCCGCCGGGCTATTGCCGGGCTTCGCCTGGGTGCTGGCGACCTGGATTCTGCTCGAGTTCGTCTACCTCACGTTCTTCCCGCGCGGCCGGTCGCTGCCGACGCTTGAGCGCGACATGCTCGTCG